>NZ_UGSP01000001.1:42500-342500 GCF_900454535.1 Avibacterium avium | reverse complement strand
GATTTAAAATCTTCATCCGCTTTGAAACCTAATGCCAAGGCTTTATGGTTATCAATTTGGGCAGGCCAACTAGCGACAATGTCATTGATTTGCGGATCGAATTGGAATTTGACGTGCTGTAAAATGTCGCGTCCTTTTATTTCTGCAAGATCGGCTAACATTTCTTTCACTGAAACGCTAAATCCTGGCAAATTCACAATATGCCAACTACGCGCTGGTAATTTGGCTAATTGCAAGCAATGAATGAAGTTGTTTACTACGGTATTTGGGCTAGAAAGCCATAAACCGAGATCTTCTGATACAGGGCAAATACTGTCTTCACCGTGTAAAGGTTCACGCATAATGCTACTGACAAATGAAGATGCGGCTTTATTTGGTTTGCCTGGGCGAATACAAATGGTTGGTAAACGTACCACCAAACCATCAACAAAGCCTTTACGGCTGTAATCATTAATCAACAGCTCACACATTGCTTTTTGTGAACCATAAGTAGATTGTGGTGTTACCGCTGTGCTGTCTGTAATCACAGGGGGGAGCTCACCGCCAAACACCGCTAAAGAACTGGAGAAAATAAAGCGAATATTCGGATTGGTTCTGCGACAGGCTTCTAATAAATGACGTGTGGCGAGAAAATTAATCTCATAGCCTAAATCAGGATCTTGCTCTGCGTGGCTACTCACAATCGCAGCTAAATGGAAAATGGCAGTGGTTTGCTCGGTGATGATGTCCTCTAAGCCCTGTGGCTGGCGTAAATCCATTTCTACGCAACGCACCCTTGGATCGTTGTTTGGCGCAACGGGTTTTACCACATCAATCAGCACGAGTTCTTCAATCGGAAGTGCGGTCTGTTTGAGTAATGTTTTTGCTAAACGTTGTCCAAGGAATCCTTGTCCACCTGTGATGACAATGTTCATTATGATCTCCTTTTCTATGAGAAGTGGATAAATGTAAAATGAAGTTTATGAATTAAGATACAAATAAAGCTCGATATAACAATGCTGCTAAACAAGCCCCAATAATTGGCCCAACAATAGGTACCCAAGCATATTCAAAGCGAGAGTGGCCTTTATTTTTAATTGGCATAATGTGATGGACTAATCGCGGCATAAAATCTCGAGCGGGATTAATGGCATAGCCAGTTAATCCACCAAAAGACATCACCCCACCAGCAACAGCGGCAAAGACAAAAAACATCGCCATACCATTAGCAGGAATTTGATGCCCTAATGCGAATAAAATGAACAGCAAAGAGAAAGTGGCAACAGTTTCAGAAAGACAGTTACGCCAGTTGTTTTGATTAGATGCAATGGTTGCGAAAACACCTAATTTACTATTTTGGTTATCTTCTTCATCTAAATGATCTTTGAATAATAGCCAAATTATTAGCGCACCAATAAATGCACCGATTAACTGTGCAATAATATATCCAGCAACTAAATGAGCGGGAAAACGCCCAACAGCCCAAAAACCAATTGTTACCGCAGGATTAACATGAGCGCCCGTGAGTGGGCCGAAAATAACTGCAATAGAAACCATTGCAAGCCCCCAACCACAAGCAGCGACAATACCGCCACTACCATACATTCCAGATTTTTTTAAGGAAATATTGGCACACACGCCCAATCCTAATACCATAAAAAAGGCTGTACCGACCAATTCTCCAAGGTAAAGGTTAAGATTTTCCATAACCATCTCCTTTTGCTAAAAAAATAGATGCACATTTCAGCGCACCTATTCACAGATTATTCAAGCTCAACAATGCAAGTTACTTGGCTAGAATCTAACCCTACAATACGCAATGGCGCGTTGAAAAATTGCACAATATTGGCATTGCGCGGTAATTCTGCGAGATGCATATCTTCAATAACAGTAGTAAAACGACCTGTGTGATAACCTAAAATAGCTTGATGACAATGTTTTGGATTTTCACTGTCTGGTACGCGTGATGATGGAGAGCCTAAAGCAAGGAAATCAATGCCAACCCCTTTTAAATTTGGAAAGTTATCTGAGAGATATTTTCCTGCACTGGTCGCAATATAAGGACCTTCATTTTGGTAAAGTGCGGGGTTTTCTGTACGATATTTTTCAAAACCTGTGCGTAAAAAGGCAAAAGACACTTGCGATAAAATCTCAGCGTAAGGCATTAAATCTTCTTTCGTGATCCCTTCTGCTTCTCCTTTTGGTATTTCAATGAGAGCCACTTTTTTATGGCAAAAATAATCTATTGGTAGTTCATTAATACTCAATCCATCTTTGACAAAATGGCGTGGTGCATCCATATGGGTGCCACAATGATTGGGTATTTCACTAATAAAACTACTAAATGGGCAATCTTCAGTAACATCCGTACATCTGGTTACTTTCACAACAGGTTCACCGGGCCAAGCAACGTCTTTCGGATCTAAAGGGTGAGATAGAAACATAAACATAATGATTCTCCTTGTTCATCAACGTGGATAAGGGCTTGCTAGAAATTTACCCTAGCAAGCAATGTACTATGCCTTTTTGTAAGGCTCGAACCAATCTAATCCTTCTTCGGTTTTCGCTCTTGGTTTGTATTCACAACCAACATAACCCTCATAACCCATCTCATCTAATTTATTGAAAATATATTGATAGTTAATTTCCCCTTCATCGGGTTCGTGGCGATCAGGAACGGAAGCTATTTGGATATGAGCAAATTTGCCAGCAAGTTTGTCCGTTAAGCAGGATAAATTGCCATCAACATTTTGTGCATGGAAATAATCTAACTGTACAAACACGTTATCACGATCAACTAACTCAACGATTTCTAACGTATCGTATTGGCTTTTAAGCAAATAATTCGGTTTCACTTCAGGACTAAGGGCTTCAAGTAATACCTTGATGCCGTGAGGTTTAAATTTTTCTGCGGCATAACGGACATTTTCAATAAATGTCGCTTTGTAAGCTTCACGATCAGCACCTTCAGGAACAACTGCCGCCATCACGTGAACATTTGGGCAATTTAGAGCAAGGGCATATTCCAATGCTAAATCAATATCACGGCGTGCATCATCTTCTCGTCCGGGAATGGCGGCAACGCCCCATTCACCTTGACTCACATCGCCTGCTTGCGTGTTAAATAGCACTTGTTTCAAGCCAAATTGATCTAAACGTTGTTTTAATTCTGTGGTGGAATAATCATAAGGCCAAAGATATTCCACATAACGAAATCCCGCCTTAGCCGCTGCTTCAAAGCGATCTAAAAATGGAACTTCGTTAAACATCATTGTGAGATTAGCTGCAAATTTAGGCATAATTATTTCCCCCTGTTTTCTAAATCTTTTACTTCTGCATCTGTGAGATAACGGATATTTTGTTCTTTTAAGATAAAGAACAATTTGGCAGTTTCTTCTAATTCTTCCGTGTTATCCACCGCATCAACCAAGCTTGTTCCCGTAACAACAACACCGTGATTAGCGAGCAAAAAGGCTTTGCCTGATAAAGCACGTTCCCCTAATTCACGAGCAATATTGACATCACCGGGGCGATAGTAAGGAATCACCGGAAGTTGACCGACTCGCATCACATAGTAAGGGGTAAAAGCACGCATTGCGTTGTCTGGATTTAAGCCTTCTAAACAAGAAAGTGCGGTTAAATAAGTAGAATGAAGATGAACCACCGCATTGCATTGCGGATTATTTTGATATAGCGCCAAATGAAAAACATATTCTTTAGAGGGTTTATCCCCTGCAAGCCAGTTGCCTTGCATATCCACCACAGATAATTTTTCTGCTACAAGCCGTCCTAAAGATGAACCTGTTGGCGTCACTAAAATCCGATTTTCATCTAAACGAACAGATAAATTTCCTGCTCCACCAACGCTGTAGCCACGTTCATAAAATGAGCGAGCAAGGTTCACCATTTCAATTTTTTGTTCTAGTTCTGTCATACAGCCATTCCTTGTGCAAACTCAAAGAAATCTACTTTGCCGAAATTGCCCGATTTCAAGGCAAGATAAATCGGTTCTTCCACCGCTTTTAACCAAGGCACACCCGGCGCAATTTGTTTACCAATATGGAAACCGCTAAAACCAAGTTGCTGTACCACAATGCTAGATGTTTCACCGCCAGCCGTAATGAAATTGGTTACGCCTGCGTTTTTCAATTTTTCCGCTAAACGCGCAAAGGTTTGTTCAATAGCCTGACTGGCGCGTTCTGCACCAAATTCATTTTGAATAGCTTTAAGTTTTTCAGGGGGAACGGTGGCATAAATCATTGGTGCTAATGGTGAATCCAAATTTTCCATCGTCCATTGATATAGCTTGTCTGCATAATCAGGGTGATTAATGGCTTGTTCCACATCAAGGAATAAGTGTGGTGCTTTTTTCTGATAATTTTCTACTTGTTGATTGGTCATTACCGAACAAGAGCCTGACAACACGACAGTTTTTCCTTTTGTTGGGGTAAACGCATTGTCTCCTTTTTTACCACCACTTAAACGCGCAGCCATATAAGCCGCAAGTCCAGAACCGCCTGTTACCAATTTGAAGTCAGCCACGGCATCAGCTAAAACTGCAAGCTGTTGGTTATCAACGGCATCCACCACGGCATAACGGCAGCCTTGTTGTTTTAATGCGGCGAAACGCGCCTTAACTTGTTCACTACCCTGAATGACGTCAGCATAAGCGACTAAGCCAGTTTTTCCTTCTGCTTGAGAATCCATTAAACGGAGCAAATTGGCATCTTTCATTGGCGTAATTGGGTGGTTGCGCATTCCAGATTCATTAAGTAGCACATCGCCCACAAACAAATAGCCATTAAAAATCGTTCTACCATTAATCGGTAATGCCGGCGTGATCACCGTGAAATCATCATTTAACGCCTTTAATAACGCATCTGTAACAGGCCCAATATTGCCTTTTTCTGTGCTATCAAAGGTGGAACAATATTTAAAATAAAACTGTGAACAGCCATTTTGCTTTAACCAATCTAACGCTTGTAAAGATTGTTGAACGGCCTCATTTGCTGGATTTGAACGGGATTTCAAACTAATGACAATGGCATCAACGCTATCTTGTAAGGGCTGTGTTGGTACACCATTCATTTGAACAGTGCGAAGCCCATTTTCTACAAGGAAACTAGCAATATCACTTGCACCAGTAAAATCATCTGCAATTACACCTAGCATTTTAATTTCCCTCCTTTTTTGGTAGCTCGATACCACTAAAAATTTTAATCACTGCGCTATCATCTTCTTTTCCATAGCCAGCGTTGCTTGCTTCTGTAAACATTGAATAAGCCGTGCTTGCCAAGTGCAGTGGGAAATGGAGCGATTTTGCCGTGTCATTCACTAAGCCTAAATCTTTAACAAAAATATCAACCATTGAAAGTGGCGAGTAGTCCCCTTCGACAACGTGTTTCATTCGGTTTTCAAACATCCAAGAATTACCTGCAGCATTGGTCACAACGTCATACATCAAATCAAGCGGAATACCTGCTTTAGCCGCTAACGCCATTGCTTCAGCACCTGCGGCAATATGTACACCAGCCAAGAGTTGGTGAATGATTTTCACTGTTGCACCTAAACCAATTTCTTCTCCGATGTTATAAACCTTACCTGCAACGGCAGTTAATACAGGCTGTAATTTCTCAAAAGCTTGTTTTGAACCTGATGCCATTACTGTCATTTCTCCTGCCGCTGCTTTTGCAGCACCACCAGAAACAGGTGCATCTAGCATAAGCAAACCTAACGCTGTTAATTTTTGTGAAATTTCTTTCGCATCTTGTGCAGAAATTGTGGAAGAAACCATTACTGCTGTACCTGGTTTTAAATGCTGTGCTAAACCATTTTCGCCAAACAACACCGCCTTAACTTGCGCGGCATTGACTACCAATAACACCACTGCATCTAATTCTTGTGCAAAATCTACCGCACTTTTTCCAACGGCTTTTGCCCCGTGATCTTTTAGGGTTTGTAGTGCAACTGGGTTGAGATCAACGCCATAGGTATCTAAGCCAGCATTTACGCAAGATTTTGCAGCGCCCATACCCATTGCGCCTAAGCCAATAACGGCAACTGAATAATTTTTCATACCCATTCTCCTTTGTAATAATGATTAAGATGTAACTCATTTTATCTATTTTGAAATAAAAAACTGCGATAAAGATCACAATATTTAACATTTATTGTGAAATATTGTTAATTTTTAAGATGGGATTTTTCCGTGAAAGACTTTATAATAGAGAAAATTAATCCTTTCGGAGTATGTGATGATTCCTGCAGAGCGACAAAAACAGCTACTTAATCTTATTCGGCAGCATAATATTATTAGTATCACTCAGTTAGTCGAAGTGCTTGGCGTATCTCATATGACAATCCGCCGAGATATTCAAAAATTAGAACAAGAAGGGCGTGTAGTTTCTGTTTCTGGTGGTGTGAAATTATTAGAGCATTTATCAGACGAACTTACCCATAACGCAAAATCTTTGTTATCCACATTACAAAAAGAAAATATCGGTATTTGTGCCGCACAATCTATTCCGCAAAATACAACCGTTTATTTAGATGCTGGTACCACAACTCTTGAAATCGCCCATCGAATTGCAGATAGAGAAGATCTCTTGGTGGTAACCAATGATTTTATTATTGCAGATTTTCTAATGAAAAATGGACAATGCGAATTAGTACATTGTGGCGGAACAGTAAATAAATCTAATTATTCTTCAGTGGGGGAGCTAGCTGCTCAACTCTTAAGACAACTTGCTATTGATATTGCCTTTATTTCCACATCTTCTTGGAATTTAAAAGGGCTTACTACACCTGATGAAAATAAGCTGCCTGTGAAACGTGCTATTTTGCAATCTAGCCAAAGAAAAGTTTTGGTTTCAGATTCGTCTAAATACGGAAAAAGCGCAACGTTTCATATTTGTGCGCTAGATGAATTTGATCGAATTATTTCCGATCAGGACTTATTAGATAATGCGCAAGTCGCCATTCGAGAAATGAAGATTGATCTAACTTTAGTGTAATAAAATTAACGATCATCAATATTCTTCAACAAATAATTCCCTTGTTCATCGCATAGGCTGCGGAAGCCTACGTTGGTGATTTTGAGTTTGGGATCACGGTTAATCTGGGAATAATCAAAGTTTTCGTGGTGGTGGCCGTGGAAAATGTGCGTTGCGCCCATTTTTTTTGCCAGTTTGTTGAACACGGCAAAGCCAAGAGGGTGTGGTCTTGGTGCTTCGTGGGAGATGAGGATATCCGCTTGTAGATTTTCTAGTTGTTCAAAGTCAGAAGGAAAAATTGAGGTGCGGTGGCGCAATGGCAAACCACCGCGCCAGATTTTCTCTTGTGGGCAATATTGGCAATAATGGATTGGGTCGAAAAAAACAGGTTTATTGGGTGGCATCCAAATTTGTCCGCGGAATACGCCACCTAATCCAGCAATGCGTTTGCCTTGAATGGTTTGTACGCGTCCGTGTAGGTTTCGGCTTTTCCATTCTGTTCCCCAAATGGCTTCAAAGGCGGCAACGGTTTTGCTGTCGTGATTGCCGTGAATAAACCAGAGATCGCAATATTGCGCCAATTTATCCAATTCTTCTGTGGTGGTGAGTTGTAAATCCCCGAGTATGACAAGGGCGATACCCTCTTGTTCTTGCACAAAAGGGTAAAGATGGTCGTATCTTCCGTGTGGGTCGCCTGCAAATAAGATCATAGGGGCTGTTATTCCTCAAAAATGGATTTATCGTTGTTTAGTTCGGGAAGCTCTTCTTCATTGAGAATTTTTTCTACAATGGATTTCACCTTATTATAACGCTCTAAATAGCTTGGTGATTCAATTTCAATATAAGGCACGTTATATTTATCCAATAATTTTTTCAATAATTGTTGGAAACGTTGGCGCTGTTTGTGGCTACCAAGGCTACGCAAGCCGTCATCCACCCATTTGGTGTTGTTGTTCAATAAAATCGTAATATCGAACGGATATTCTTTGATCATTGAATCCAAAAACGGGTGCGCTTTGCCTTCATATTGAATACAAAATGCTTGCGTGGTGATGAAGTCCGTATCCACAATCGCGACTTTATGGGCGTGGCGCACGGCGTAATCAATATAACGTTGATGACCTAGCGCCATTTGTGGGTAATCGGAATATTGCATCGCCTGCTCATCACCCCCTAATTTTTCAAACACAAACTCACGCCCATATTCCCATGCTGATGTGGTGTTGAATACGGTGGCAAGTTTATTAACTAGCACGGTTTTTCCGCTGCTTTCGCCGCCTAAAATGGCAATGGTTTTGGCGAAAAATGGACGCACTTCTTTCGGGATAAATTTCCAATAATGGAAAGGCGTATTACGAATTTTAGTGGCTGAAACGTTAAAGAATTGACGCTGTGGATCAACCAATTCCACTTGTAAATTCAAATATTCTTCGTAAGGTGCTTTGTCTTGCGGTTCGCTACTAAATACTACGCTAGGATTAACTTGCTTTTCTTCAAAAAGCTGTTTAACCCGTTCTGCCCACGCAGGCCAGCCGTTTGGATAGCTCGGCAAGCCGTCTTCCACTAAATGATGAATGAAAATTTGGTTTTTCTGATATTTAAAAATTTGTTGCATCCAACGCAGGCGATCTTGCACCGTTGGCATACGCTTCATTTTGCTGTCATAAAATAATTTCAGATCGCGCTCTGTATCGCTACACACCACAACGTGGACTTCATCTACCTTACTGAACGCTTCATAAATCATATTAATATGCCCAGTATGCACAGGGTAAAACTTGCCAAAAATCACCCCCACTTTTTTATCTTGTAGATCTGTGATTTGTAGCACTTTATGTAAGGCAGACAACTTGGTCGCACTTGGATTTTTGATTTTGCCACTCACCAGCTGATTAAAATAAGCGCGGGTAATGTTGGCTTGCTCACAAACCTCATTTACTTTTAGATTTAACTGCTTGCGTTTTTGTTGTAGATAGGCGAAAGCGGACATCTTGAAATTCCTTATATTGCCAAATTTATTCAGAAAAAAGACCGCACTTTTCGTTTAATAAGCAAAGTGCGGTGAGATTTTAGCGCGTTTCTTGCCCTTGATTTTGCGCTTGCAACAGGGCATCAACACGCTTTTCTAGCTCGCTCAGTTTCTCACGAGTACGCATTAAAACTTGGGTTTGCACATCAAATTCTTCACGGGTTACAACGTCTAATTTGGCCAATTGAGCTTGCAAAACTTGCTTAAATTTTGCTTCTGCATCTTTACCAAGCTCTTTCATTCCTTGCGGTAAAGAATTTTGCACTTGTTGTATAATTTGCTCTATTTTTTGTGGATTTAGCATAAAGACCTCACATTATTGCGTCAATGTGGCATATTGTATGCAATATCGGCGCAAAGAAAAACATTTTTTCTCTATTTAGATTGCGTTATACTATGCAAGCATTCTCAGGGCAGGGCGAAATTCCCTACCGGTGGTAAGTGCGCACGCATAAGCCCACGAGCGTTTACTTGCAAAAGTAAAGTCAGCAGATTTGGTGAAAGTCCAAAGCCGACAGTTAAAGTCTGGATGAAAGAGAATAAACAGATTTACCTTAGGTAAAATCTGCCTTTGTTATTGGATTTTCTTATCTAATGAAAAGCCTTTCCTCATCAGCCCTGATTCAAGTATCCATTAATTTTTTAACAGGTTTTTTACTATGAATCAGTCAATTTTATCCGCATTTGGCACGCCACAAGAGCGTGTTGAAAAAGCCATTGAAGCTTTCAAACAAGGCAATGGCGTACTCGTTTTAGACGATGAAGATCGCGAAAATGAAGGGGATTTAATTTTCCCAGCGCAAACCATTGAACCAGCGCAAATGGCAAAACTTATTCGTTACGGCAGCGGCATTGTTTGCTTATGTTTAAGCGATGAAATTTGCCAACAGCTTGATTTGCCGCCAATGGTACAAAATAACACCAGCGTTAATAAAACCGCATTTACTGTAACCATTGAAGCGGCAGAAGGCGTATCCACAGGCGTTTCTGCAGCAGATCGTGTAACCACTATTAAAGCTGCTGTTGCAGATAATGCGAAACCGCAAGATTTACACCGCCCAGGGCATATCTTCCCATTAAGAGCAGCAGAGGGTGGCGTGTTAAAACGCCGTGGACATACCGAAGCCTCCGTAGATCTTGCCGTGCTTGCAGGCTACAAACCCGCTGCGGTAATTTGTGAAATCACCAATGATGACGGCACAATGGCACGCACTCCCGAAATCATTAAATTCGCGAAAGAATTTGGTTATCCTGTGATGACGATTGAAGATTTAGTGCAGTATCGTTTAGCACAGAAATAACAAGGAAAAAGAAAGCCACCTTACGGGTGGCTTTCTCGTATATTACATTGTTATTTATTGGCTACATTTATCACATCATTGCTGAAATATATTTCAACATTACCCCAGCTGCGATGGCAGATCCAATAACGCCTGCGACATTTGGCCCCATTGCGTGCATTAATAGGAAGTTTTGGTGATCGGCTTCTAAACCAATTTTATTGGCAACGCGTGCGGCCATTGGTACGGCAGAAACCCCCGCTGCGCCAATCAATGGATTAATTGGATTTTTGCTAAAGCGGTTCATTAATTTCGCCATTAATACGCCAGATGCGGTGCCGATAGCAAAGGCGATCATTCCTAATAATAAAATCCCGAGGGTTTGTGGTTGGAGGAATTTATCCGCCACCAATTTCGCACCAACGGAAAGCCCTAGGAAAATGGTAACGATGTTGATCAGCGCATTTTGTGCGGTGTCGTTTAAGCGTTCCACCACGCCACTGACGCGCATTAAATTACCAAAACAGAACATTCCCAATAATGGCGCAGCATCAGGTAAGAGCAATGCCACCAGCACCAATAGCACGATCGGGAAAAGAATTTTTTCGCGGTTGCTTACAGTACGCAGTTGCACCATTCGAATTTTGCGTTCTTGTTGTGAAGTGAGCGCTTTCATAATCGGCGGCTGAATTAATGGCACGAGTGCCATATAAGAATACGCCGCCACGGCAATCGCTCCCAACAGCTCAGGGGCGAGTTTGCTCGCAAGGTAAATGGCAGTTGGGCCGTCTGCTCCACCAATAATGCCGATTGCGGCAGCTTGTGGCAGGGTGAAGTCGATAATACCCAGCCAGTTTAAGCCTAACGCGCCCAATACCGTAGCAAAGATGCCAAACTGTGCCGCTGCGCCCAATAAGAGCGTGCGTGGGTTGGCGAGCAATGGGCCGAAATCGGTCATTGCCCCTACGCCCATAAAGATAATCAGCGGTGCAACGCCATAGCCAATAGCCACTTTGTAGAACAACGCCAACACGCCTGCGGAATAGCCCATATCCCCTGCCATTACTTCCAATTCATTTTGTACAGAGGGCAGCGCATTGTTAAGTGCGGTCTTAATTGACGCAGGATCAGCAATAGTACCGAGTTTGCTTGCTACAATGGCAAGTTGCTCGCTGGTGCCATTATGCAAAAGGTTATCCAATGCTGTCATTGCTAGGCCTGCTTCTGGGATATTAGAGAGCAATCCACCAAAGCCAATGGGGAGCAATAACAGGGGTTCAAATTTGCGTGCGATGGCAAGCCACAAGAGTAGCAGACTGACGGCAATCATCACCGCCTGTCCCCACTCTAGGTGCATAATGCCCATTCCACGCAGTAAAGACAAAATACTTTCCATTTTTACCCCGCACTTATGCAATCGTTAATAAGGTATCGCCCACGGCAACGGCATCACCAGCTTTCACGCTGATATTTTGCACCGTTCCCGCTTGCGAAGCACGGATTTCGGTTTCCATTTTCATTGCTTCGAGAATAAGCAAGACATCACCCTCTGCCACCTGTTGCCCCTCGGTTGCCACCACTTTCCAAATAGTGCCTGCCATTGGTGCATTCACTGGCGTACCATTTGTGGCTTGCGGCGCGGCAGGCTGTGGTGCGGTTTGTGCAGGTTGAGCTGGTTGAACTGATGGTGTTGCAGCTGGAGTGATTTGATTAATATCGCCGCCCTCACTTACTTTCACCACAAAGGCTTTACCCTCTAACTCCACCGTATAAACCGCTGCGCCACCGACAGATTGGTTTACAGGTGCGGTGGTTTTTTGCGAAGTTTTTTCTGGCGCTTGTTCCACCGTTGGTGCAGGTTCAAAGGCATCAGGGTTGCCACGATTTTCAAGGAATTTCAGCCCCACTTGTGGAAACAACGCCACAATAAGCACATCATCAATTTCATTGTCAGATAGTTTGATGCCTTTCTCTTTGGCTTGTTGTTTGATTTCGAGCGTGAGTTTCTCCATTTCTGGCTCAAGGTGATCCGCAGGGCGTGAGGTGATTGGTTCTGCACCCTCTAACACACGCGCTTGCAGTTCTGCGTTGACTGGCGCAGGCGTGCGGCCGTATTCGCCTTTTAAAATTCCTGCGGTTTCTTTGGCAATGGTTTTGTAGCGTTCACCCATTAATACATTGATCACCGCTTGCGTTCCAACAATTTGTGAAGTTGGCGTTACCAATGGAATATAGCCCAAATCTTCCCGCACTTTTGGAATTTCTTGTAGCACTAAATCCAGTTTGTCAGAGGCATTTTGCTGTTTGAGCTGGCTTTCCAAATTGGTGAGCATTCCGCCCGGCACTTGTGCCACTAAAATACGGCTATCTACGCCTTTTAATTGTCCTTCAAATTTATGGTATTTTTTCCGCACATTACGGAAATAAGCGGCAATTTTCTCTAATTTTTGAATATCTAAGCCTGTATCATAAGGTGTGCCTTTTAAGGTGGCGACTAAGGCTTCCGTAGCAGGGTGTCCGTATGTGCCACTCATTGAAGAAATGGCGGTATCTACGCCGTCCACGCCCGCTTCAATGGCTTTCAATAAGGCCATTTCTGCCATTCCCGTGGTGGCGTGGCAGTGGAGATGCAAGCGTACATCAAAGCGTTTTTTGATTTCGCTAACTAAGTGATAGGCTTCGTTTGGTGTGAGAATGCCCGACATATCTTTGATTACAAGGGAATCAATACCAATTTCTAACAGTTGTTCTGTGGTATCAAGCCAAGTTTGTAAAGTATGCACAGGGCTTGTGGTGTAACTTAATGTTCCTTGCGCGTGTCCGCCATTTTTACGCACCGCTTTCAGTGCTTGTTGCATATTGCGCGGATCGTTCATTGCGTCAAACACGCGGAACACGCTCATTCCATTATGCACGGCACGTTCTACAAAGCGATCTACCACATCATCAGCATAATGACGATAACCTAGCAAATTTTGTCCGCGTAATAACATTTGTAATGGGGTTTTTGGCATTGCTTTTTTGAGTTCACGCAAACGCACCCAAGGATCTTCCCCTAAAAAACGAATACAAGCGTCAAAGGTTGCGCCACCCCAAGCCTCAAGCGACCAATAGCCAATTTCATCAAGTTCAGCAGCGATAGGTAACATATCATCAAGGCGTAAACGGGTCGCAAAAAGGGATTGGTGCGCATCACGCAACACAACATCAGTTACGGCAATTTTTTTCTTTTCAACAGTCATTGTATTTTCTCCAAATTAATCAATTTAAAGCCCTTGATTACGGCGATGATGAGCAATCGCCGCCACAATAATTGGGCGTAATCTTTCTAAATCATCTGTTTGAGTGGATTGTGCTTTTATCGGGGAAGGCTGGGTGAGAACAGGCTCAGGAAAAAAGCGGTTTACCAGTTTCGACATTAATCCAATGGCAAAAATTAGGATTAACAAGAAAACCAGAACGAACCCCATTCCTGAAAGCATCAGGTTTATGCCTTCTTGCATAAGTTCAGCGTTTGTCATTTTTATACCTCAAAGATGTAAAACTGCATTTTGTATCATATCCTGTTTAGGTTATAAAAAAATTGAACTAGATCACATTGTTGAAAATGGTTTTTGAAAAATTTCCAATAAAAATTTGGAATGATTGGCAATTTTTATAAAAACGTGGAAAATAACCCCTTTGCTGATCAGAGATAAACCGAAATTTAATGATTTTATTTACCAATCTTTCGTTAAAACGTGGGCAAACGACCTTGCTAGAAAATGCCAACGCCACCATTAATCCTAAGCAAAAAGTGGGCTTGGTGGGCAAAAATGGCTGTGGCAAATCTTCGCTACTCGCCTTATTAAAAAAAGAAATCAGTGCAGAGGGCGGCGAAGTGAGCTACCCCACAAACTGGCAATTGGCTTGGGTGAACCAAGAAACGCCAGCTCTTGCTATTTCTGCCTTGGATTATGTGATTTTAGGCGATCGCCAATATGTGGCATTACAGCAACAGTTAGAGCAAGCTAATCAAAATAATGATGGCAATGCCATTGCGCGCATTCACGAACAATTAGATACCATTGATGCGTGGACAATCCAAGCTCGCGCGGCGGCCTTGTTAAACGGATTGGGCTTTAGCCAAGAAGAACTTAGCCAGCCGGTGAGTGCATTTTCTGGCGGTTGGCGTATGCGTCTTAATTTGGCACAAGCCTTGCTATGTCCTTCCGATTTACTGCTACTTGATGAACCCACTAACCACTTGGATTTAGATGCAGTGATCTGGCTTGAACGTTGGTTGCAACAATATCAAGGCACGCTGGTGCTGATTTCACACGATCGCGATTTTCTTGATCCTGTGGTGGACAAAATTCTGCACATTGAAAATCAAAAAATAAATGAATACACCGGTGATTATTCTTCTTTTGAAAAACAACGAGCAGAAAAATTAGCTCAACAAACGGCGTTATACCGTCAGCAACAGCAAAAAATCTCACATTTACAAAAATATATTGACCGCTTTAAAGCCAAAGCGAGCAAGGCAAAACAAGCACAAAGTCGCGTTAAGGCGTTGGCGAAAATGGAACTCATCGCCCCGGCTTATGTGGATAATCCGTTTACTTTTGAGTTTCGTGAGCCGCTGGCGTTGCCTAACCCATTGCTTTCAATGGAAAAAGTCAGTGCAGGTTATGAAAATAACGGACAAATCACAGAAATTCTGAAACAAATCAAATTAAATCTTGTTCCCGGCTCGCGCATTGGTTTGCTGGGTAAAAATGGCGCAGGAAAATCCACGCTGATTAAATTATTAGCGGGAGAAATCACCGCACTTTCTGGCAATATTCAGCTCGCAAAAGGCGTGCAGCTTGGTTATTTTGCCCAACATCAGCTGGATACCTTGCGCGCGGAAGAAAGCGCCCTTTGGCATATGCAGCAGCTCGCCCCACAACAAACGGAGCAACAATTACGCACTTATCTCGGCAGTTTCGCCTTTCACGGCGATAAAGTGAATGAGCCTGTTGCCACCTTTTCAGGCGGCGAAAAGGCACGTTTGGTGTTGGCATTAATCGTTTGGCAGCGACCGAATTTATTGTTATTAGATGAGCCGACCAACCATTTAGATTTAGATATGCGCCAAGCCCTAACCGAAGCCTTGGTGGATTATCAAGGCTCATTAGTGATTGTTTCCCACGACCGCCATTTATTACGCAACACTGTTGATGAATTTTATTTGGTTCACGATGGACAAGTGGAAGAGTTTAAAGGCGATCTAGACGATTATCAAAAATGGCTCAACGAACAAAATAGCCAAAGCCAACCCTCAGGCAAAACAGAAAGCAATAAAGAAAGCAGCAGCCAAAATCGTAAAGAGCAAAAACGAAAAGAAGCAGAACTTCGCCAACAGCTCGCGCCATTGCGAAAATCTCTCGCCCAATGGGAAAGCAAAATGGAAACCCTATCACAAAAGCTGGCAGACATTGAGCAACAGCTCGCCAACGGTGATCTGTACCAAGCAGAAATGAAAGAAAATCTCACCGCACTTTTAAAAGACCAAGCAGAATACAAAAAACAGCTAGACGAAGTCGAAATGGGATGGTTTGCAGTGCAGGAAGAGATTGAGAGAGTGATTGCTGAATAAGACGAAAGCTTCTTTTTGCTATATAAATTCTTGACGAACACCCCATTGAAGCGTAACATTCCGCACGATTTAGCAACAAGAGGACACACACTTTGGACAGTCATAGTCGATACCCAATTCATCGTTGATCTAAATCTCGTCCTCCACTTATCGGCGAGATTTCGCAGGTAAGTTTCATTACCTCAATTATTAGGTATCTTTAATTAAATAATCGAAAATTTTGCACCGCACTTTTGTGCTGATTATTTAGTTTTCTTTTGTTCATCGGGTTTGTTCATAATCCCTCAAGGAGTATGACAAAATGATTAATGCTTTTGCACTGGAAAATGCGCGTTTAATTCGGCTAGATGAAGGTGATGAAAATCTCAACGCCGCCATTTGGATTGATTTGCTTGAGCCGTCAAGCGAAGAACGTGAAATGTTGCAACAGGGCTTAGGGCAAAGTTTGGCATCTTTCTTAGAATTGGAAGATATTGAAGCGTCTGCGCGTTTCTTTGAAGACGAAGACGGCTTGCATTTGCACTCTTTTTTCTATTGTGAAGATGAAAATGATTATGCCGACATTGCCAGCGTGGCGTTTACCTTGCGTGATGGGCGTTTGTTCACCCTTCGTGATCGCGAATTGCCAGCGTTTCGCCTTTATCGAATGCGTTCGCGCAGCCAACGATTGGTGGAATGTAACGCCTATGAAGTGCTGTTAGATTTATTTGAAACCAAAATCGAGCAGCTCGCCGATGTAATCGAAAATGCTTACGCAGATTTGGAAAAATTAAGCCACGTTATTTTGGAGGGCAAGCAGGGCGAAGCCTTTGATAAAGCGCTTGCTACACTCACAGAGCAAGAAGATGCCAGTTCCAAAGTGCGTTTATGTTTGATGGATACGCAACGCGCATTGAGCTTTTTGGTGCGCAAAACGCGTCTGCCTGCCAATCAGTTAGAGCAAGCGCGCGATATTTTACGCGATATTGAATCCCTGCAACCGCATAATGAATCCTTATTCCAAAAAGTGAATTTCTTAATGCAAGCGGCAATGGGTTATATCAATATTGAGCAGAATAAAATTATGAAATTTTTCTCTGTAGTGTCGGTGATGTTCCTGCCTGCAACCTTGGTGGCGTCCACCTACGGAATGAACTTTGAATTTATGCCAGAATTGCATTTAAAATATGGCTATCCTATGGCGATTGGTTTAATGATCGTTGCGGCGCTTACGCCTTATATTTATTTTAAACGCAAAGGCTGGTTGTAATTTTTAAGGAGAAAATAATGGGCTTAAATTCCCTTCAGTTTTTAGTTTATACCCTAATTAATGTTTTTAGTTTCGTGCTAATTTTGCGTGCGTGGTTTCAATATAGCCGCGTGGATTTTTATAATCCTTTTTCGCAAACCTTAGTGAAATTCACTCAACCTGTGCTTGCGCCATTGCAAAAGTTTTTACCTACGGTGAAAGGCTTAAATACCGCAGCATTGGCGTTGTGTGTGGCATTAGGCGTGGCAAAATATCCGTTGTTAGATTTATTAGGATCAGCGCAAGTGGTGGCAAATCCCTTGCTTTATCTTTACATCGGGTTATTGCATACCTTGCGCACTATGGGTGAAGCGGTGATTTATGTGTTGTTTTTCCAAGCCATTTTAAGCTGGTTTAACCGTGGGCAAAACCCGTTGCAATATACCCTTTATCAGCTCACGCAACCTTTGCTGAACCCGATTCGCCGTATTTTACCGAACACGGGAATGATTGATTTCTCCCCGATGTTATTGGCATTTTTATTATTTTACGCCAACCGTGTAATGTACGACATTGCGCCTATCTTATGGCAATTTGCCTAATGAATGCGATCGAACAATGCACGCAAGGACTTCGGTTGCGCATTTTTCTGCAACCGAAAGCCAGTAAAGATCAAATTGTTGGCTTGCACGACAACGAGCTAAAAATCACCATCACCGCCCCACCTATTGATGGCCAAGCCAACGCCCATTTGCTTAAATTCTTAAGCAAAACCTTTAAAGTGCCAAAAAGCAGTATTCTCATCGAAAAAGGCGAACTCAACCGCCATAAACAAATTTTTATCCCTATGCCGAAAGTGATTCCTAATATTGTTGCGCAGTTGTTATAAAAAAATAAGGCAAAAGTGCGGTAAAAAATTTTGATTTTTTTCGTATAAAAATGAATGGATTTCCCCTAGATTTACTTAAATGAGCATCATATAATCAAGCCATTATTCGTATTTTTAGTAAGGAGAAAACAATGGCTGAAGCGGCGATGCCAAGACGAAATTGGCTACAAAAAATTGAATATATCGGCAATAAATTACCCGACATTACAATGTTGTTTATTTATGCACTAATTGTGTGTTGGTTACTTTCTTGGGGACTTTCTTATTTCCATTTTGATTATATCCACCCCATTCAAAAAACACCGATTCAAATCACTAATCTTTTCCAATCTTCTGAAATTGCAACCTTTTTCTCATCACTCACCAAAAATTTTGTGAATTTTCCACCCTTGGGTATTACTATTGTTGCGACTTTTGGCATTGGGATTGCTGAGGCGAGTGGTTTTATTAATGTAGGTTTGAGCCGTGCGTTAAGTATTATTCCAAAGAAAATAGTTACACCAGCCGTAATTATCATTTCTGTATTCGCTCATCTTGCAGCAGATTCTGCTTATGTGATTTTAATGCCTATTTCTGCATTGATTTTCTATTCCGTGGGCAAGCACCCCTTATCGGGAATTGCGGCGTCATTTGCGGGCTTAGCAGGGGGCTTTTCCGCCAGTTTTACGCCCTCGATTATTGATCCTATTATGCAGAGTTTCACACAAAGTGCCGCGCGTATTTTAGATCCGAGCTATGATGTGAATGTGCTGTGTAATTATTTTGTTAGTCTAGGTAGCACATTCTTTGTGATATTAACCTGCTGGTATATTACAGATAAAATTATCGATCCGCATTTAAAACGCACAATGCCTATTGATAAGGATTTAGATAGCAAAGACACCACGATTAACCCACCAACTGCACAAGACTTAAAAGCCTTTCGCTGGGCATCGTTGGTGCTGTTGTTAATGGTGGTGGGATTGTTTTTATTGGCGTATCCTGAAAACTCGTTATTGAGAGCGTCAGATGGTTCATTGACTAGTCCAAAATCGCCGATTATGCAAATGATTGTGCCATTATTGCTGATTTTCTTTGCAGTGCCTTCTTTGGTTCACGGCATTATTGCAGGCACATTTAAAGATACTCGCACAGTCACCAAAGCAATGGAGAAAATCACTTATACCCTTGTGCCATTTATTGTGTTTTCCTTTTTCTGTGCACAATTTTTGTATTCTTTTAACCGTTCAGGAATCGGCACATTGATTGCCTTATCAGGTGCTGAATTTTTGAAAACCTTGCAAATGCCTGCGGGTATCACCGTGTTTGGCGTGTTAGTATTAACCTTATTGCTAAATATTATTATCACGTCCGCCACATCAAAATGGGCAATTTTGTCGCCAATTCTCGTGCCAATGCTAATGTCAGTGAATATTTCACCCGAATTAACCCAAGCGGCATTTAGAATTAGTGATTCAGTAATGAATGTTTCAACGCCAATGTTTGCGTTTTATCCATTATTGATTTCTTATTGTCAGCGTTATTGTAAAAATACTGGCGTGGGAACGCTTTGTTCGATGATGATTCCATATACCATCGGCTTATTTATTGTGCTAACCCTTGTGTTATATGTATTCTGGGGCTTAGGCATTCCGCTTGGTTTTGATAGCGGCTACACATATCCTAAAGCATAGTGAAAAGAGGGAGGCATTATGCAACAACAATTAATTGATCGTTTTTTTCGTTATCTTGCGATTAGCAGTCAAAGTGATGCAAGTAATCCTTCTGTGCCGAGTAGCCAAGGACAATGGGAAATGGCAAAGCTATTGGCGAAAGAATTGCAAGAATTAGGCGTGCAAGAGGTTGAAATTGACCAACACGCCAACGTAACAGGCGTTTTGAAAGGCACTAAAACGAATGCCACTGCCATCGGTTTTTGTGCTCATATGGATACCGTAGATGTTGCGTTATCTCCTCATATCACACCGCAAATTCAAACCTTTAACGGACAGGATTTGCAACTTAATGCGGAGAAAAATATTTGGCTGACAGTTGCTGAACACCCTGAAATTTTGCCTTACCAAGGGCAAGAGATCATTTTTAGTGATGGCACGAGTGTGTTAGGTGCAGATAACAAAGCGGCAATTGCCAATATTATGACCGCACTTTCAATGATTAAGCAGAATAATATTGCTACAGGGGATATTTATATCGCTTTTGTGCCTGATGAAGAAATTGGCTTACGTGGTGCGAAGTTATTGGATCTTAACAAATTTAAGCCACAGTTCGCCTACACCATTGATTGTTGCGAGCTAGGCGAAGTGGTGTATGAAAACTTTAACGCCGCTTCTGCCAGCATAACTATTCAAGGCGTCAGTGCACACCCAATGTCGGCAAAAAATGTGCTGATTAATCCTATTTTAGTCGCACAAGATTTCATCGCCTTGTTTGATCGCAGCCAAACGCCAGAATGTACAGAAAACAAAGAAGGCTACTGGTGGTTTAATCATTTTGAAGCAAACCAAAGCCAAGCCGAGCTTAGCATTGCTATCCGAGATTTTGATAAAGCCCAATTTGAGCAACGCAAAGCTTTCATCGAACAAGCGGTACAGCAAATGCAACAGCGCTACCCAAGAGCGGTAATAAATTGCACAATTTCTGATATTTATGGCAATATCGCCAATAGTTTAGGTGAAGATCGCCGATCCATTGATTTATTATTTAATGCAATGGCGCAGATCAACGTAGCGCCAAAAGTGATCCCAATGCGCGGCGGCACAGACGGAGCAGCCCTGTCCGTAAAAGGCATCACCACCCCAAATTATTTCACCGGCGCACATAACTTTCATTCCCGTTTTGAGTTTCTGCCCGTTAATTCCTTCGTGAAATCTTGTGAGCTGACCTTAAAACTGGTGGAACTAGTAGCTCAGGAATAACTAGTCTTAAAGTGCGGTTGTTTTTTGAAAATTTTTTATTTTGAATAAGGAGAAAAAATGCAGAAGTTATCAACAAATTTATCTTTAGCTGCAATATTAGTTGCCTGCTATTCGCAAGCGAATGCAATTGATTTGACTTGTTCTAATGAATATGGGTGTAATTTTATGACATCTATATCAACGTTTAATCCCAATATATATCAAATTAATGAGCCTTCATTTTCAAGAGGAAATACTCGTCTTTTATCAGAAGGGGAATTTTCTGCTAATGATGATAAAGCTTTCAACATTACCGTTTTAAAAGGAAATTATAAAAATAGAGAAGCCACTTCTAGTGAAATTGA
Source organism: Avibacterium avium (assembly GCF_900454535.1). Taxonomy (GTDB): domain Bacteria; phylum Pseudomonadota; class Gammaproteobacteria; order Enterobacterales; family Pasteurellaceae; genus Avibacterium; species Avibacterium avium. The sequence continues at coordinate 321,221 of NZ_UGSP01000001.1, read as the reverse complement.
CCAAAATGGCAAAAGACTCGGTTCCTCATTATTTGCTGTCATAACAAGTCCAGCAAAGAACCGCATTACTCTGAATGAAGGTGTATCCGCTACGTTGGACCACCACCCTAACGACGGTGCGGCTATTCTTAGCCTTATGTTAGGCGATACGGGCGTAGTGAAACCAAACGTAACATTGACGGTAGGTTCAAGCGTAGAACAAATCAATGGAGAAAATGAATATGGGGGGAGCGCAATTCATCTATATCAAGGAGATTTAATTGCCCAAGGAGGAAAAATTATTTTAAATGGTAATGGTACGGAAGGAATTGATTCTTATCATTCCAATATACAATTAGAGAGTTTGTCTATTTTAATGAATGCAGAGAACGCGAGTGCTATATCAAACTTTGGGGGAATAAATTTTAACGGAAATCATCTATCCATAACAGGCAATCAAGATGGGCAAGCTGTCTTTGATTTTGCAAAAGAAATTAAAGACCAAATGACGTTAGATTTAACAAATAGCCAAATTTCTTTGAATAATAAAAGCTATGTATTTAAATTAGAAGGCCCAACAAGGGGAGATGAAACCAAAGAATTAGTTTCTAAAATCACCCTTGACAATAATACTATTTCAGCAGGTTCTTTCTTTAATTATATTACTGAGAATGCAAAAAAAGATGCCATTGCTTTTCAAATTAATGGCGGCGAAATTAAAGCAGATCGATTAATTGATATTAATGATCAGCATATAATCGATCTGATTAGAGAAGAACCTGATGCGCCTGACATCAGCAACAATCTATCCCTAAAAATCCAAGCCGATCAAGGCGCGAAATTGCAAGGCGTGAGCTATATCAATCCTAACTACGAACACGGCACGGTGGACTTAACCTTAAATGGCAATAGCCAGTGGAAATTTAAAGGCGATAGCACCTTAGATAATCTCAACGTAAATAATTCAACCATTGAGTTTGAGCCAGATTCCGCATTCCACACCTTAACAATTAACCAAGATTTATCGGGTAACGGTGAATTTATTCTAAATTCCGATCTTGCTTCTGAAAAAGCCGATCAGATTATTGTCAAAGGTAGCGTAACAGGTGAGCATCGTTTACTGGTGCGAAATTCTCGCAATGAACCGAAAAAAGAAAATGGCAAAGTCATTTTAGTGAAAACCAATTCAGGCGATGGAACATTCAGCTTAAAAGATAAGCCTTATGTCGATGCAGGGATTTATCGCTATGAATTAGCGAAAGATAATAATAACTGGGTATTGGCACATAAAGGAAAATCAGCCGATACTGAAGAACCGCAACCGCAACCGCAACCGCAACCGCAACCGCAACCGCAACCGCAACCGCAACCGCAACCGCAACCGCAACCGCAACCGCAACCGCAACCGCAACCGCAACCGCAACCGCAACCGCAACCGCAACCGCAACCGCAACCGCAACCGCAACCGCAACCGCAACCGCAAGGCGATGATGAGGGAGCGAGAACATTTAGTCAATATGCCAATAATGTGATTTCAATCCAACAGGCGGTGCGCGCTTATTTATATACACAAGGGGAAACAGTAAGCGAACGCGTTGGTTTCTTGCATAATACAGAACGCTTAACCGGGTTCTGGGTGCAAAATACCAATAATTGGAGCGAAGTGGATTCGTACCAAACACTCTTAGCCAACACATCTGGCTTTAAACAGCGTAATCATTTGCTGAATGTTGGCTATGATACGCATTTTGTCAATCAAGATACCTATTACTATGCAGGGCTTTATACGGGGCTTGGTCAAGGCAAAATTGATTTCGACAAAGATTACGGCAGCGCAAAAATCAAAGGTAACCATATCGGTATTTATGGCGGAATGCAGTGGCAAAACGGCTTATTCCTTGATGCCGATTACAGCTACAACCGCTTACGCTTAAGTGGTGATGAAGTTGATAAACAAAGCTTCAATGCGCATAGCTTACGCCTTGGTACAGGCATTAAATTGCCAATGTCTGCTAATTGGAGTGTTGTGCCACAAGCGAGCATATCGGCAACCAAATTTAATGGTAACACAACTTACCGCAGCAAATTGGGCGCTCAATTTATGGGAAATATTGCGTTTTCATCGCTTAGCCTAAAACCTTATGCCGGAATTTATTGGCTAAATGATTTTGGCTCAAGCGATATTGTTATCAACCAATATAAAGCCGATATTCAATCATTCGGTAACCGCACTCAGTTTGAATTAGGTACAGCACTGAAAACCACATTGGGTTCTTTCGATGTGTCTGTGAAAAATCAAATGGGAAGCCGTTATAGAGAGAATGTCCAGCTAAATCTTGGTTATAGCTATCAATGGTAATGAGTTAAAATCTATATCTTAATCCTAGACATTAAAAAACCACCTTCGGGTGGTTTTTATTTTTGGAATATATAAAAAGTGCGGTAAAAAATCTCGAAATTTTCCACCGCACTTATGTTTTAATGTATTACTTCACTTCAGCCAAAATTCTGGTGAGTAATTGCCAGTAGGTTTGCACGGCGGGGATATGCACTTTTTCATCAGGGGAATGGGCGTTAATAATAGTTGGGCCGATAGAAACGACATCTAAATTAGGGTAGATTTTTTTCAGCAAGCCACATTCTAACCCTGCGTGAATCACTTTTATTTCAGGTTGATGGCCTAAAATATCCGCGTAAATTTGGCTGGTTAGGGCTAGGATTTTGCTGTCTGGGTGAGGTTCCCAACCTGGGTAATTGCCAGCAAAATTGACGCTTGCACCACAAAGTGCGGTCAAAGATTTCAGCATTTCTTGCACATAATATTTGCCGCTTTCAATCAGCGAACGAATTAAAATTGTGGCGTTCACTTGGTTGTCTGAGGTTTTTAGCACGCCTAAACTGAGTGAGGTTTCCACTACATTTTCTACCGCATCACTGTAACGAATTACGCCGTTTGGTAAGGCATTAAATAGGTTAATGACGTTATTTTGTGAATGGTTATCAAAAATATGTGCTGGTTTTTCAACAGGTTGTAAGAACAAACTCAGATTGGGTTCGGCAATGGCTAATTCGGTTTTTAATAAAACTTCAAAATTTTCCACCGCACTTTGTAATGGGGCGAGATCGCCATCAAAGCATAGGGTTACAAAGGCTTCACGCGGAATGGCATTGCGTACTGAGCCGCCCTTAATTTGGCTAATGGCGAAATCAATTTGTGGGTGATCTTGTTTGAGATGGGCAAGAAAACGAACCAGCGCTTTCACGGCATTGACGCGTCCTGTGTGAATATCCACGCCAGAATGCCCGCCACGCAAGCCTTTTAATACTAGCTCGTAACTATGCGCATAAGGGTTGGCAATTTTTTGCACAGGAACACTGAGATCAGCATTCACGCCACCCGCACAGCCAATATAAATTTCGCCGTTTTCTTCGGTATCCGTGTTGATCATAATTTGGCTTTTCAGCCAGTTTGGACGCAAACCAATTGCCCCTTCCATTCCTTGCTCTTCGGTCATTGTGAGCAAGACTTCTAACTCTGGGTGAGCAAGGTTTTCCTCTTCTAATGCGGCAAGGGCAGAAGCAAGGCCAATCCCGTTATCCGCCCCTAGGGTTGTGCCTTTGGCGGTGACCCATTCGCCCTCGATATAAGGTTGAATAGGGTCTTTTTGGAAATCGTGTTGGGTGTCTTCGTTGGCTTGTGGCACCATATCAAGATGAGCTTGCAGCACCACGGTAGGGCGATTTTCCATACCAGCGCTTGCAGGCTTGCGAATTAAAATATTGCCGACTTCATCGCGCTCGACAAAAAATTGTTTTTCTTTTGCCCAGTTTACGATGAAGTTAGCCAGTGCTTCTTCGTGATAAGAAGGGTGAGGAATGGCGCAGATTTGATCGAACCATTTCCACAACAAGGTAGGTTGGAGTTGTTGGATTTCAGACATAGTTTTTTCCTCAAATGAAAAAAATTCATCAAAATAATAGCATAAAAATTGGTTTCAAGTTATCCTAACGCAATTTTATTTATTGGGCGGTTTCCGCTCCTTTCTTAAGTTAAGGTGAGTTATGAGTGAAAAATATGTTGTGACTTGGGATATGTTCCATATGCACGCACGCAAATTATCTGAACGTTTATTGCCAGCATCACAATGGAAAGGCATTATTGCGGTGAGCCGTGGGGGATTGTTTCCTGCTGCGGTATTGGCGCGTGAATTGAGCATTCGCCACGTTGAAACTGTGTGTATCGCAAGCTACGATCATAATCAGCAAGGCGAATTAAATGTTTTACACGCTGCGCAAGTGCCTAACGGCGGCGAAGGCTTTATCGTGGTCGATGATTTAGTGGATACTGGCAACACAGCGCGTGCCATTCGTGAACTTTATCCAAATGCCCGTTTTGTAACGGTTTTTGCAAAACCGGCAGGGGCGGATTTAGTGGACGATTATGTGATCGATATTCCACAAAACACTTGGATTGAACAGCCTTGGGATATGGGCATCACTTTCGTTCCACCATTGGCGAGAAAATAATTTGTGATAAACGCTGGGCTTGCCAGCGTTTTTTATAGAAGTTAAAAGATGAGTGCGTTTAATCATTATCTGGAAATGCAAGAGCATTTTCTTTATGTGCCTTATTATCAGCACCACCGCCGCGTGCGGGTGTTGCTGCCAAAGGATTATCACAATGAGCCTTGGCAACATTATCCCGTGCTTTATATGCACGACGGGCAAAATGTGTTTTATAGCAAAGAATCCTATTCGGGCCATTCGTGGAAAATTATCCCTACCATTAAGCATTATCAACATTTGCCGAAACTCATTATTGTCGGTATTGATAATGCAGGGGCAGAACGGCTGAACGAATATGCCCCTTGGCGGACGGATGTGGGCAATAACGATGACGTGCGCAATGTGGGCGGACGTGGTGCGGAATATGCGCAATGGGTGGTTAATGAGGTTAAAACATTTATCGATAAAACCTACCGCACTTTGCCAAATGCAGAAACCACCTTGCTTGCTGGTAGCTCAATGGGTGGTATTATCACCGCTTATATGGGCGCGGCGTATCCGCACATTTTTGGCCATTTGGGCGTGTTTTCCCTTGCATCTTGGTTTAGTGAGCCTGCGTTTATGCACTTTATTCATCATCACCCTTTACAGCCACAAAGCCGCGTGTTTATCCAAGTTGGCACAAATGAAGGCGATGAAATGGATTCACAATTTATTTCTAATATGAACCAAGCTTACATTGATTGCACCCTGCGTTATTATCAGGCTTTGCTACGCACAGGGCATCCGCTAGACCATATCCGCTTACGCATTATGGCGAACGAAATCCACCACGAAATGCACTGGGCAGATCATTTTGTCGAGTTTTTGCATTTTGCGTTATTGAATCGATAAGAACTAAATGATGAAGAATTAAAAAATCCCCTGAATTTTTGTTCAGGGGATTTTCTTATACTCGTTAATTAAAGTTTAATTTGTTGCTTCACAAATTCTACTAACTGATCTTTGTTGATCATCTGTTTTTCACCTGTTCGGCGATTTTTATATTCAATTTCGCCATTTTGTAGGTTTTTCTCACCGATAACTAACATATGCGGCACGCCAATGAGTTCCATATCCGCAAACATTACCCCTGGGCGCTCTTTACGATCATCAAAAATCACTTCAATCCCTTCAGCGCTTAAAGTGCGGTATAAATTTTCGGAAAATTCTTGCACGCTTTCAGATTTGTGCATATTCATCGGCACGATTGCTACGGTAAATGGCGCAATCGCATCCGTTGGCCAGATAATCCCGCGTTCATCGTGGCTTTGTTCAATCGCTGCGGCAACCACACGGCTCACACCAATACCGTAACAACCCATAATCATTGTTTGTGGGCGGCCATCTTCGCCTTGTACGGTGGCTTTCATTGCTTCAGAATATTTTGTGCCAAGTTGGAAAATATGTCCTACTTCAATACCACGTTTGATTAACAATGAACCTTTGCCGTCAGGGCTTAGATCACCTTCTACCACATTGCGCAAATCCGCCACTTCTGGCATTGGCACATCACGTTCCCAGTTGATATTGAAATAATGTTTACCATCAATGTTTGCGCCCGCTGAAAAATCGCTCATTAATGCTACGCTACGATCAATAATGGCTGGGATCGGCAAATTAACAGGGCCAAGAGAGCCAACGCCTGCACCGATTTTTGCTTTAATTTCCGCTTCATCGGCAAATTCAAGCGGTTCTGCCACTTGCGCTAATTTTTGCGCTTTGATTTCATTCAAATTATGATCACCACGAATGATTAACGCAACTAATGGTTGTTCTTTATTTGCGCCTTTTACAATCAAGGTTTTCACGGTTTTTTCTACTGGTACATTGAATTGTTCCACCAATTCGTTAATGGTTTTGGCATTTGGCGTATCCACTAATTCCATTGACTGCGTTGGTGCGCCACGTTCGCCTTGTGCCACCGCTTCAGCAAGTTCAATATTCGCCGCAAAATCAGACTCTGTGGAAAACACAATATCATCTTCGCCACTTTGTGCTAACACTTGGAATTCGTGTGATGCGCTGCCGCCGATAGAACCAGTATCCGCCTGAACAGCACGGAAATCTAAGCCTAGACGGGTGAAAATATTGCTGTAAGTTTGGTACATTATGTCATAGGTTTCTTGCAAGCTTTCTTTTGTGATGTGGAAAGAATAGGCATCTTTCATTAAAAATTCACGACCACGCATTACCCCAAACCGTGGGCGCACTTCATCACGGAATTTGGTTTGAATTTGGTATAAATTCAGTGGAAGTTGCTTATAAGAACTCACTTCACGGCGGACTAAATCGGTGATCACTTCTTCGTGTGTTGGACCAAGCACAAAATCACGTTGTCCACGATCTTGGAAGCGTAATAATTCTGGGCCATATTGCTCCCAGCGTTGCGATTCTTGCCATAATTCAGCTGGTTGAACAACGGGCATTTCCACTTCGATCGCACCGCTTTTATTCATTTCTTCACGCACAATATTTTCTACTTTTTTAAGTACGCGTAACCCAGTTGGCAACCAGTTATAAAGTCCTGACGCTAAAGGACGCACCATTCCAGCACGCAACATTAATTGATGGCTCACCACCTGTGCATCATTCGGGGTTTCTTTTAAAGTAGCAAATAAATATCGACTCGCTCGCATTGTTGTTTCCTATATTAATTATTTAAGACAAAAATTGGCATTAGTTTATCATTGAGTAGGGTTCACTCAAAGAAGAAAGGGCTATTTGTGCCAATATTTTGTGGAAAGCCTTGGAAAGCATAAATAAAGAAAGGGGCAATGAATGTTGTGTCTTAGTAAAACTCGTTTTCGCCCGAACCGACTAAATCGGCAAACTCTTCACTTTGAAAGCCGTGTGAAAGCATATAGCGCCAGATTTTTTGTTTCATTTTGAAATCTTGCTCTTGCGCATAATGGGGGAATTTTTTGCGTAACACGGAATGCGCAATCTCAAACCAATCAATGTCCATTTCTGCTAATACGTCTTCTACGATCTCTGAAGAAATACCTTTGAGTTGAAAAAGCTCTTGTTTAATTCGATTCAGTCCATAGCCTTTTTGTGATCGGTAATGTAAATAGTTTTCCGTAAAACGGCGATCACTTTGCCAATTTTTTCCTGACAAATCGCTAAAGCCTGTTCAATTTCAGCTTCTGTGAAGGCTTTTTCTTGCATTTTGCAACGCAATTCATATTCACTATATTCGCGGCGAGAGAGCAAATTCACCACATAATTTAATGCCAATGATGCCATTTTTTCTCATTGATTCCTAAATTGCTGTTAGAAAAAGTGCGGTCAAAAAATTGATCTGCCCCCAAAAAGTTAGACTATATTCTAATTTAATTCAAGGACTGAGTTCTGTATTCCACAGGGCTTAGTCCTTTGAGCTTCACTTGAATACGCTCATTATTGTAGTAATGAATGTACTCGTGAATCACTTTTTCAAGCTGTTCAAAGGTTTCAAACCGCTTGCCAAAGTAACATTCCGTCTTCAATCGCCCGAAAAAGCTTTCCATCGCACCATTATCAAGGCAATTGCCTTTTCTCGACATACTTTGCGTAATACCGTGTTTTTTCAATATCTCCCGATAACCCATCATTTGATACTGCCACCCTTGGTCGGAATGCAGTATCGGTTTTTCCCCCGCTAATCGGTTCACCGCCTGGGTCAACATTCTGGTTATCTGCTCAAAACTCGGACTTCTCGCCACATCATAAGCAATAATTTCGTTATTAAACAAGTCTTTAATCGGCGATAAATACACTTTGCCTTCCGCACATTTGAACTCGGTGATATCCGTTACCCACTTCTCATTCGGCATCGTTGCCGTAAAATCCCGTTGCAACAGATTATCGGCAATGTGTCCCACTTTGCCTTGGTAAGAACGATATTTTTTCTGCTTACTTTTTCCTTTTAACCCCAAACGTTGCATTATCGCTAGCACCCTTTTGTGGTTGATAATCAAGTATTTCCTTAATTCCAAGGTAATTCGACGATAACCATAATTTTCGTCATTTTTGCGATAAATTTCCTCTATTTTCTGTGAAATCGCTACATTTTTATCCGACTTTGGCTTGAGATGATAAAAGAACGAACTGCGTGCCAATCCGATTAGCCTGAGTAACAATTCCAACGGGAAACGCGAGCGTAAGGCATTTACGATGACGGCTTTTTCTGCATTTTTTGTTGGTTGAGTTCCTGCAACTTTTTTAGCATTGCATTCTCCGCTTCTAATTCCAAAATTCGGTAACGCAAGCGTTCTTCTTCTGTTTTGGGCGTTGGTGGCATTTTAGGTGAGTTGAGTTTCATACTTGGACGACCTTTAGGTTTGAGTAATAACCCATCTATACCTTGTTTTTCAAAGCGTTGCAACCATTGGCTAATTATCCCTGAACTGGGGATATCAAAGCGAAAGCAGGCGGCTTCAGCGGAGCACTGGCCTTTTTTGATAGCTTGAATAACCTTTAATTTAAACTCAACAGAATAATATCGTTTTTTACCTAACACAGCTAATCCATTGATTCCATTATGATTAAATTTCGCAATCCAACGTGTTAACGTTCTTTGAGGAAGCTGAAAATACTGGCGAGTAAGCGAACGGTTTTTTCCATTTTGATGATAAAAGTCGAGCACTTGTTGTTTGAAATGTTGAGTATATTTAGTCATAAAAAATCTGCACCTTAATCAGTTGGTTGTTTAGTCCAACTTTTGGGGTGCAGATCAAATTACCGCACTTTTTATAGATGATTTAATCAAAGGGATTAAAATTCAGAATCCATTTCTGCGATCTCTTCATTTTGATCCGCTTCAATATCGGCAATGAGAGATTTGTCTGGATTTGCTAAAAGCTCTTCGCGTAATTTATTTTCTAATTCTTCGGCTTGTTCAGGGTGTTCAGCTAACCATTTCATTGCATTGGCTTTGCCTTGACCTATTTTTTCACCGTTATAAGAGAACCACGCACCAGATTTATCAACTAATTTATGTTTTACACCCAATTCAATTAATTCGCCGTTGCGTGAAATGCCTTCACCGTAAAGAATTTGGAAATCAACTTGACGGAATGGCGGGGCAACTTTGTTTTTCACCACTTTCATACGGGTTTCATTGCCGATAATTTCATCACCATTTTTCACTGCACCAACACGGCGAATATCTAAGCGCACAGAAGAATAGAATTTCAATGCGTTACCACCTGTTGTGGTTTCTGGGTTACCAAACATTACACCAATTTTCATACGAATTTGGTTGATGAAAATCACTAAGCAGTTTGAGTTTTTGATTTGTCCGGTAAGCTTACGCAAGGCTTGAGACATTAAACGCGCTTGTAAACCAACGTGCGCATCACCCATATCTCCTTCAATTTCTGCTTTTGGCGTAAGGGCGGCTACGGAGTCCACAATCACCACATCAATCGCGCCAGAACGAACTAAGGCATCACAAATTTCTAATGCTTCTTCACCGTTGTCAGGCTGAGAAACAAGCAATTCTTTGACATCAACGCCAAGTTTTGCCGCATAAATTGGATCTAAAGCGTGTTCCGCATCAATAAAGGCACAGGTTTTGCCTAATTTTTGTGCTTGCGCAATAACTGAAAGGGTTAATGTAGTTTTTCCTGAAGATTCTGGGCCATAAATTTCTACAATACGCCCCATTGGTAAGCCGCCGATACCTAAGGCAATGTCTAATCCCAGTGAACCTGTGGAAATAGATTCAATATCCAAATCTTGGGTTTCCCCTAATTTCATAATTGAACCTTTACCAAATTGTTTTTCAATTTGACCTAACGCCGCAGCAAGGGCTTTTTGTTTTTCTTCTTGGGTAGTAATTTGTGGTTTCTCGCTTTTTTTGGCTTTCTCTTCTTTTGCCATTTTGTTTGATCCTATAAAAAATGGGAAAGCCCCGTTTGTTTGATGATTTAATTGCTTTGCATAATATAAGCTGTATTGATATACAGTATTAAGTGAAATTTTTATCTTTTTTAAATTTTTATAATTTGATTACTCTTATTTACTTCTTTTAGTCCCTATTTTTTGTTCATTACACAGTATCCTACAACAAATTTCTTGCAAATCTCATTCAATTCTTTTTGCTTTACCTCTCTTTTATTTTTGCTATGATTTTTTTGTCTTTAGAAATGAACTATTTTCTAAATTTTGCATAGATATTTAAGGAGAATATTTATGGCGATAGGATTATCATCTGATACGATTCGGATCTTACAAGTTATTGCTAAAACAGGGAGTTTTAGTGAAGCTGCCAAAGTGTTACATCGCGTTCCATCAGCAATTGGATATACAGCAAAGAAGATGGAAGATGATCTTGGCATTAAGTTATTCTCTCGAACTAATGGACATATTCAACTTACCCCAGCAGCAAGATATATTTTAGAAAAGGGAGACTGGATTTTACAAGGATTAAATGAATTACAATGTAACGCCACACAAATTGATAATGGCATAGAAAAACAGTTTACAATCGCCCTCAATTACATTGTTAATCCAGATCCAATTCCTAAACTTCTTTCCTCGCTTTCAGAAAAATTTCCAGCCACAGAATTTTCTATCCGTACCGAAGTTTATAACGGTGCTTGGGAGGCATTATATGAAAATAGAGCAAATATTGTGATTGGTGCTCCGCAGAATCCCCCATTTAATCAAGGAAATATCAGTACAGAATATTTAGGAGATATTGAATGGATATTCTTAGTCTCTCCTTGTCATCCTTTGGCAAAAGAAAACTCTATTTTACAAGCTTCTCAACTACGTCACTACCCAGCTATCGTTGTTCACGACTCATCTATAGCGTTACAACAAAAGAAAACTTGGGCATTGAAAGGGCAAAAAGTTTTTTATGTGGCTGATTTAGAAATGGTACTTTCAATGATTGCTGAAGGGGTTGGTATAGGCTTTTTACCAGCACGAATAGCAATCCCTGCTTTAACCTCAGGCAAAGTGATAACAAAAGTCATTGCTGAGCATAAACAACCTGTGAGGGTTTACTACGCTTGGCAAAATCAACAACAAAGCCAAATTCTGAACTATCTATTAACCATACTCTGTACGGATGAATATCGTTCACAATGGTTAAATTAACTACAAATAAGGAGAAAAAATGAACGTTAAACTATTTACTGCCGCTGCCGAAGGCAATATTGAACAGCTTCGTTTACTACTTGAAAATGGTGCTGATATCAATGCAAGAGATAAAGGAAAACGAACCCCTATACTTATCGCAGCACAAAACAAGCAATATGATGCTGTGCGTTGGTTAGCGTCGAATGGAGCGGATATTAACACTCAAGATAACAAGTGTTTTAACCCTTTTATTCAGGGATGTATTCATAATGACTTAACGCTTGTCAAGCTTATGGTAGAACTAGGCTGTGATTTAACTTGTCTTACGCGATTCGGGGGAAATGGTTTAACCCCAGCGGCCGAAAAAGGACACGAAGAGATTGTACGTTTTCTGTTAGAAAATACGGATATTAATGTCAATCTGACAAATACTGTAGGTTGGACTGCTTTGATAGAAGCTATTATTTTGAATGATGGCGGTAAAAAAATGCAACGGATTGTTCGTTTATTATTAGACCATGATGCTGATCCAACTATGACTGATGAATGGGGGGTATCTCCTTTAGAACTCGCTTATCGTAAAGGCTATCACGAAATTGCGAAAATTATCGAAGAATATTTATAAATAAGGAGACTGCTATGTTACTACTTAATCAGTTAAAGCCAAATACATACTTTGATTCCGTTACATTAATGGCAATTTCTACAAAAGTTAATCAATTAGAAGGGGTTATTCAAGCTCAAATTGCAATGGGCACACCAATGAATAAAGCAGTTTTAAAAGAAGCACATTTATTTGATAGTCAGTTAGAAAAAGCTGGGCCTTCAGACTTAATGATTGCATTATCTTTGGAAAAGGGGGCTAGCGAACAGAAAATACTATCAGAAGTTGAAAAATTATTAATTAGAAAGCCTTTTGATGATACACAGGTAGAAAATGATATTTTTCATAGTATTAATTCGGTTAATGAAAAACACCCAGAAACAAATTTAGCCATTATTTCTGTAAATGGTCTTTATGCTGCAAGAGAAGCTGAAAAAGCTTTAAATCTAAATAAAAATGTTATGTTATTTTCTGATAATGTTTCTATAGAGCAAGAATTGAAATTAAAGCAATTAGCTCATCAAAAAGGTTTATTAATGATGGGGCCAGATTGTGGTACAGCCATAATTAATGGCGTTGCTTTAGGCTTTGCGAATAAAGTTCGAGGTGGCAATATTGGTATTGTCGCAGCTTCAGGGACTGGAGCTCAAGAAATTTCAGTAAGAATACACGAATTTGGAGGTGGCATTTCCCAATTAATTGGAACAGGAGGAAGAGATCTTAGCGAAGATATTGGGGGCATTATGATGTTAGATGGATTACAAATGCTTGCTGAAGATCCCAATACAGACATTATTATTATCGTATCAAAACCGCCAGCACCTACAATCGCGAGAAAAATCTTATCCACTTGTGAACATATTAATAAACCTATTTTTATTTGGTTTTTAGGCTATAAAGAGGAAACTAAAGCTGCACCGCATATTCATATTTATTCTCATAGCAAACCAGCTGCAATGGCGGCGGTCATTGCCTCTGGTATTCCAGAAGAAAGTATCGATAAACACGCATTAAATTTACCTTTAATTAAAGAGGTACAAAAAAAACTTAACCCACAGCAACGCTACATTCGAGGTTTATTTTGTGGTGGAACCTTATGTGATGAAGCCCTATTTTCTGCTTTAGAAAAGTATCCTAACGTTTACTCGAATATTCAAACAAACCCAGCTTATAAATTACAAGCCAGCGATAAATCAATCGAACACACATTTATTGACTTTGGCGATGATTCTTTTACCAATGGTAAAGCACATCCAATGATTGATCCAAGCTATCGCATAGAACGAATTTTACAAGAGGGACGTGATCCAGAGGTTGGTGTTTTATTGCTTGATTTTGTTCTAGGCTTTGGTGCAAATCCTGATCCTATAGCAGAAACATTGCCTGCACTTCTACAAGTAAAAAGAGAAGCACAACAATCAGGACGGCATTTGGAAATCTTAGCTTATGTATTAGGAACTGAATTAGATCAGCCTTCTGTACAGAACCAGGTTGCACAACTTGAAGCGGCTGGCATTACTATCGCCTCTAGCTCAACTAACGCTGGTTTGTTAGCTAGGGAATTTGTAGCAAAAGGAGAATAATAATGAGTAACTTATTTAATCAACCATTAAATATTATCAATATAGGATTAGCACGTTTTGCTGAAGATTTAATAAAGCAATCAGCTAAGGTATATCAACTAGACTGGCAACCAGCAGGTGGGGGAAACTTACCATTAATTGAAACATTAACCTATTTAGAACAAACAGAAATTGCACAAAAAATAGATCTTGCAAATCAAGAAGCTTTTCAACGCATAACACAAGCAAGTCCCGTTTTAATTGGCTATGGAAAAGCCAAAGAGGTAATTCCTGGAATGCAAGACAAAATGCTTTTGCACGCAGGTCCTCCTATTAACTGGGAAAAAATGAATGGTCCTATGCGTGGTGCAATTACAGGTGCGATAGTCTTTGAAGGATGGGCTAAAAATCTTACTCAAGCTGAAGAGCTTGCTGCAAGTGGTGAAATAAAATTCTCACCTTGCCACGAACATCAAGCTGTTGGTTCAATGACAGGCGTAACTAGCCCATCAATGTATGTACATATTGTTGAAAATAAAACTCATGGTAATTTCGCATTTACTAATTTATCAGAGCAACTAGCGAAAATCTTAAGAATGGGGGCGAATGATCAAAGTGTTATTGATCGCTTAAACTGGATGCGAGATATTCTTGGTCCGATGTTGGCAGAGGCGATGACATTTTGTGATGATGGGATTGATTTACGACTTATGCTTTCTCAGGCTTTGCATATGGGAGATGAATGTCATAACCGTAATATCGCTGGTACAGTGCTATTAAATCAAAAACTCACCCCCTATATTTTAGAAACTCATTTTAGTAACAAAGATAAAAAAGACGTTTTTAATTTTATCGCGTCATCAGACTATTTTTCAGGCCCAACTTGGATGGTGTGTTGTAAAGCGGCATTAGATGCAGCTCAAGGCATTCCTTATTCAACAGTCCTGACAACAATGGCAAGAAATGGCACGGAATTTGGTATTCGTGTTGCTGGATTGCAAAATCAATGGTTTACAGGGCCAGCTCAACAAGTTATAGGCCCAATGTTTGCGGGGTACAAACCCGAAGATTCAGGTTTAGATGTTGGTGACTCTGCAATTACAGAAACCTATGGAATAGGTGGCTTTGCTATGGCTGCGGCTCCTGCGATTGTATCTTTAGTAGGTGGAACGGTTAAAGATGCTATACGTTATAGTAAAACAATGAATCAGATTACGGTTGGAAACAATCCAAATATTACTATCCCTTCACTCAATTTTATGGGAATACCTACAGGGATTGATATTAGAAAAGTGGTGGAAAATAACCTATTACCCGTCATTAATACGGCAATAGCCCATAAAGATGCTGGTATCGGAATGATTGGAGCTGGAATTGTTCATCCGCCAATGGAGGCATTTCAAAAAGCCTTATTTGCCTTTGGTCAAACTTACGCAAAATAAAGGAGAGACGATATGAAAACGCAATTTTGGAAAAAAGGAGATTGGGCTGCCTTTTTTGGCTTATTTAGTAATAATCTTACCAATCTTCTTACGATGATTGCTTTACTTACTTTAGTTGTAGGTATTCCTTCAGAAATTGTTTTCGGCCGCGTTGTTCCTGCATTTGGTTTAGCTGTTCTTTGTGCTAGTATTTGTTATGTTATTTTTGCAAAAATATTAGCAAAACAGAGCAATCGGTCTGATGTTGTTGCCTTACCTTCGGGACCTAGTGCCCCCTCTATATTTACTGTCACTTTCTTAGTCCTTTTACCTGTTTATCAACAAACTCAAGACTATGAACTAGCATTAAAAATTGGTTTAGTGTGGGGATTTGTCGAAGGATTTATTCTCTTTGTTGGATCATTTATGGGAGACTGGTTAAGAAAAGCCGTTCCAAGAACTGTCTTACTTTCTTGTTTAGCTGGGTTAGGTTTATTGCTATTAGCAATGAATCCTATGCTGCAAGCATTTCATACACCTCTTGTCTCATTCGTTGTACTCGTTTTGATTTTTATCAATTGGTTTGGACGTTCACCCATCTTCAAACAAGTCCCAACAGGGTTACTCTTATTAATTGTTGGCACAACTTTAGCTTGGCTTTTTGGATTACAAGATCCAAGCAAAATTGGACAAGCCTTACACAGTGCGGGATTTAATCCACCAAAACTGCATCTATCTTCTTTTATTGAGGGATTAAGTATCGCCGCACCTTACCTAGCTTCGGCAGTTCCTTTAGCACTGGCAAATTATGTCTTCGACTTAGAGAATATCGAAAGTGCTCACGCTGCTGGTGACCCTTACCCAACTAGACGCGTAATGATTGCCAATGGTTGCTCAACAATGTTTGGCGCATTAATGGGAAATCCTTTCCCTGTTACCGTTTATGTTGGACATACAGCTTATAAAGAAATGGGGGCGGGTATTGGATATACTTTAGCAACAGGTATTGTTATGTTCCTCGTCTGTCTATTAGGATTAGGAGGTTTTTTACTCTCACTTATCCCGATGGCAGCGATCGCTCCTATTTTGATTTTTATTGGTATTGTTACAGCTAATCAAGTAGTAAGGGAAACTCCGAAATTAGAAGTACCCGTGATTTTTGTATGTCTTTTTCCTTGGATTGGTGCTTGGGCATTGACAACCGTTAATAATACACTCAAAAGTGTTGGTACCAATGCTAATCAATTAGGTTGGTCAATCTTAGAAAAGAGCGGTGTAGATTTTACAGGATTATTTTATTTAGGTAGTGGGGCCCCCCTGTCATCTTTACTTTGGGGTTGTATTGCTATTTTTGCGATAACTAATCAACCAACAAAAGGTGCAATTAGTGCTGGTTTAGCTGCTATATTGGCATTTTTTGGTATTATCCATCAGGCCCACCCAGTTATTGGTGGTGATTCTCCTACGATATTCCTAATTTCCTATATAATGATTGCAGGATTATTTATTCTAAAATATCTATTAGATAGAAGAGAACAACCCATAGCAAATTAATTACTTTAACGTGATCTAATTGGTGAAAGAATTAGATCACGTATTTCACCCCACCTCCTTTATTTTCAATGCTATACTAAAAAAGAATTAGAAAAGGAGAACAGTATGCCCCTATCCCCCGATGTTTTAAAACTCATTCATACTATTGCGGAAACAGGAAATTTCTCCATTGCAGCAGAAAAATTATACAAAGTGCCTTCCGCAATTAGTTACACCATTAAAAAAGTTGAAGACGAACTCGGCGTTATTCTTTTTGATCGTTCAGGAAGGCAAGTCAAGCTTACTGAAGCGGGGAAATATTTTATTTACCATAGCCAATGGTTACTACATTCTTATGAACATTTAATCACACAGACTAGAACCATTGAAAATGGCGTTGAACGGACGTTTACTATTGTGGTAAACAATATTATTAACTACGATGCTCTTGCAAAATTAACCGAAAAAATAACCGCACTTTTTCCAGCAACAGAACTTTCAATCCATACCGAAGTTTATAACGGGTGTTGGGAAGCCTTATATAAGAAAAAAGCCGATCTTGTTATTGGAGCACCACATACAGCCCCCAAAATCGAAAATATCGTTTATCATCCAATTGGAAAAATAGAATGGGATTTTGTAGTAGCTCCTCATCACCCTCTTGCCCCGTTCACAACGGTGCTGACTTCAGAACAATTACGTTTATATCCAGCTATCGTGGTAAAAGATACTGCTTTTAATATGAATAAGCAGGTTTCTTGGGCATTAGAAGGACAGAAAGTGATTTACGTTTCCGAACTTTCAACGGCAATTAACCTTATTATTGCGGGATTAGGAATAGGATACATCCCTCATCATCGAGTAAAACTATTACTTGATCAAGGAAAAGTATTAAAAAAACCAATTTCAGAACAAAAACAACCTACACAATTATTTTATGCTTGGAATAGTAGTGTACAAGGAAAAGTATTAACTTGGTGTCTAGATTATATTATGCAACCTCATATACAAAACATTTGGTGTCAGTAATTTTTTAATTAATAAATTTTGAATTTATTATTCAATTCTTTTGAATCATAAAAATATCTTGTGATTTCGTTCACAAAATATTTTTTTTACTGCCGTCATATCACGCTATTTTCAATAAATTTCCCTTTAATTCATCAATTTATTTTTCTATGATTAAGGAGGTTTTCTTTATATTATCCCTTCAAGAAAAATAAATTGTTATCAACAAAAGGAGATATTCATTATGTTAAAACAATTCCAAGCTGAACCTTTCCCACTATCCTTTAATCCTCAAACAACAGCATTATTAATGATCGATATGCAACGCGATTTTGTTGAGCCAGGTGGATTTGGAGAAGCCTTAGGTAATGATGTCAATCTCGTTCGTTCAGCAATTCAACCTTGTAAAAGGATGTTATCTGCCGCTCGTCAAGCTGGGATATTTATTCTCCACACTCGTGAAGGGCATCGTGCTGATTTAAGTGATTGTCCTCCAGCAAAATTAACACGGGGCGGGAAAACCTTTATTGGCGAATGTGGACCAAAAGGGCGTATTCTTATTCGTGGAGAAGAAGGACACGATATTATTCCTGAACTCTATCCTATTGCAGGAGAGCCGATCATAGATAAACCAGGGAAAGGTGCATTTTATCAAACAGATCTACACTTAATCTTACAAAATCGTGGAATTAAAACACTTATTGTCTGTGGAGTAACCACCGAAGTTTGCGTAAATACGACGGTTCGCGAAGCAAATGATCGCGGTTATGAATGTATTATTCCTGAAGATTGTGTTGGCTCATATTTCCCTGAGTTTCAAGAATATGCACTGAAAATGATCAAAGCACAAGGGGCTATTTTCGGTTGGGTTTCAACATCAACAGAGATTATCAACGCATTAATGTCATAGGTGAGAAGATGGCTATCCAATATTCAATATTACCGAATCTTTACCAAGATTCCGTTTCTTTAATGCAAATTTCTGCCAAACTTTTACAAATAGAAGGAATTACGCAAGCTTCAGTAGTAATGGGGACACCCGCAAATTTGGCCCGTTTATTAGAAGCTGAATTTCCACCAATTAATGCAAAGCCCAATGACTTGATCATCGCAGTGAAAGGAAGGAAAGAGGAATGTGAAAAAGCAATTAATTTTGCCAAACAATCATTTTTTTCTTGCTCAGAAAAAACAACAAATAGTGCAAAGACACAAATAGTAAGCCTGTCAAATGCGGTGGAAAAAAACACCGCACTTAATTTAGCACTTATTTCTGTACCCGGTGAATATGCTGCAGCTGAGGCGATTAAAGCCCTCAATACTGGATTAAACGTTATGCTTTTTAGCGATAATGTTTCTCTTCAAGAAGAAAAACAGATAAAAAGGCTTGCACAACAAAAAGACAGATTGGTTATGGGACCAGATTGTGGTACAGCAATAATCAATGGCATCCCGCTAGGTTTTGCCAATATTGTTCGTAAAGGTCATATTGGTATTGTTGCTGCCTCAGGCACTGGGCTACAAGAAGTCACCTGTGGTATTGATAAACTTGGCGAAGGAATATCTCAAGCAATAGGTACAGGAGGGCAAGATTTGCACCAAGAAATTGGTGGACTTTCGATGCAATATGCAATGAACTTATTAGCACGGGATAGCTATACAGAAGTCATAGTATTGATCTCTAAACCACCTGCATCAGATATTGCAAATGTAATAAAAAAACAAGCAGAACAGATAAACAAGCCTGTTGTGATACATTTCTTAGGACGAAGCCCTGATGCTAATAGTGGGAGTAATCTTTATTATGCTGAAACCCTAGCACATACAGCAGAAGTTGCGGTTGCTTTGTTAAGAAAACAACGTATTCCCTCTTATATCCCACCTAGTTTTCCAACGTATCAATATTCCTTAAAAAGAGAGCAAAAATATTTACGTGGTGTTTTCTCTGGCGGTACATTTTGTTTTGAAGCTCAACAAATTCTGCATAAAGCTGGGTTACCTTTGTATTCCAATATACCTATTGATGAAGCAACGATGTTGAAAGAGATAAATAGAAGTACACAACATACATTATTAGATCTTGGTGATGATTTCTTTACTCAAGGAAAACCTCATCCAATGATTGATCCAACGTTACGCAATCAACGCCTTTTACAAGAAGGTATGGATCCCGAAGTCGCGGTACTCCTTTTTGATCTCATTTTAGGCTATGGCTCAAATCTGAATCCAATGGAAACATTACTACCTATTCTTCAAAAAATTCGGCAACAGAACTCACCACCTTATCTCATTGCTCATATTTGTGGTACAGCTCAAGATGTCCAAGATAAATTCTTGATCCAAAAACAATTACAAGATATGGGCGTGCTTATTGCAAACAATAATGCAGAATCTGCTTATATGGCATTAGAAATCTTGCAAAGGAGAAATATCAATGAATAATCTTTTTCAGCAGCCTCTTTCAATCATTAATATTGGATTAGAAAACTTTGCACAAAATATTCAACAAGCTGGGGGAACAGTTCAGAACTTACATTGGCAACCTCCAGCTCAGGGAGATAAGCAAGCAGGATTAACTTTAGCAACGTTGATTAATTGCTCAGAAATCAATCAAGCCAATCAAATTGCACTCTCTCGTTATTTAGCTTCACAGCCTGTTTTAGTCGATATTTTACCAGCGGGAAAAGCAATTCCGCAGTTAATAGAGAAAAAGCGTATCCTCCATGCAGGTCCCCCTATACAATGGAATGCGATGTGTGGTCCAATGCAAGGTGCAATTATCGGAGCGATTTTATTTGAGGGATGGGCTAACACAAAAGAAGCTGCTAAATCACTGATTGAGCAAGGAGAAATTGTTTTTGAACCTTGCCATCACTATGACGCAGTTGCTCCAATGGCAGGAATTATTAGTCCTTCTATGCCTGTATGGGTTATCGAGGATATGGCACATAATCATCACCGCTGTTTTAGTAATTTTAATGAGGGATTGGGTAAAGTATTACGTTTTGGTGCTAATAATCCAGACGTGATAACACGATTAAACTGGATGAAAACGGAACTTGCCGAAACATTATCTGCCACACTTAAGTTAAGTGGTCCCATTGAGTTGAAACCTATAATGGCACAAGCTTTACATATGGGGGATGAAGTTCATAATCGTAATGCTGCAGCAACAGGATTATTTCTTAAAAAAATCCTACCGTTCTTACTTAAAATTAACCAACCTTTAGAACACATTGAACGTACTATCCAATTTATCACTAATAATGATCATTTTTTCCTCAACTTATCAATGGCAGCTTGTAAAACAATGTTGGTAGCAGCAGAAGGCATACCTCACAGCACAATGGTAACCGTAATGGCAAGAAATGGTGTTAATTTTGGTATCCAAATTTCGTCAATGAAGGGACAATGGTTTCAAGCTCCAGCAAATTCAGTCAATGGATTATTTTTCCCTAATTTTGATATAAACGATGCTGCCGCAGATCTTGGTGATAGTGCAATAACCGAAACTGCAGGCGTAGGAGGCTTTGCAATGGCATCCTCCCCAGCTATTGTCAAATTTGTAGGAGGAAGCACAAATGACGCACTTAATAATAGTGTGATGATGCAAAGCATTAGCTTAGGGCAAAATCCCGCATTTACCTTACCAACATTAAACTTCATACCAACCGCAGCAGGTATTGACATTCGAAAAGTGGTAGATACGGGAATTCTACCTATTATAAATACAGGCATTGCACACAAATTGGCAGGTATAGGGCAAATCGGTGCTGGAATTACAACTGCACCAATGCAATGTTTCACCCAAGCTTTAAATGCGTTTTATCAAAACTACTCTACTTATAGTTAATAAGGAGGTCAAAATGTGTGAACAAATTTTATTTGCAGTAAATGGAACATTAATGCGAGGGTTAGAGCTTAATCATAATTTACTTAATGTTGGAGCTCAATTTATACGTGAAGATAAAACTGATGAATACTATCGTTTATGGTCAATCAACGATATTCATCCAGCAATGCAAAGAACAACTCAAAAAGCTTATGCTGTTGAGCTTGAAATTTGGGCAATAAATCCAACCGCACTTGCTACTATTCTATTAAATGAGCCAAACGGATTAACCATAGGCAAAGTACACTTAGCTAATGGGGATCAAGTGTTAG
The DNA here is from genome assembly GCF_900454535.1 of Avibacterium avium. Lineage (GTDB taxonomy): Bacteria > Pseudomonadota > Gammaproteobacteria > Enterobacterales > Pasteurellaceae > Avibacterium > Avibacterium avium. The sequence goes on along the minus strand of NZ_UGSP01000001.1, from coordinate 299,334 downwards.
GTGTTTTAGGTGAGAATTGGCTTACCCAAGGACAAATCGAGATTAGCCATATGGGAGGTTGGCGTTATTATCAGAATCAACATAAGGAGAAACACAATGGCTAACAAAAAGTGTTCTAATCCCACATCTTATGCCTCAGCTATTCAAATCTCAATGATTTTGCTGGGAATTCTAATTACGCCTGTATTATTAGCTTCTTCAAGTCTAGGGAGCCAACTCCCTTTTTCTAAAATGCTATTTGCTATTATTGTAGGAAGTTCAATATTAACATTGCTCGCAATAATCAATATGTCAATAGGTGTTAAAGCTCGCTTGCCCACTTACGGAATTATTAAATTTACTTTCGGTTCTCAAGGTGCGACTGCGATCAATATGTTAATGGCAATCAGTTTATTAGGTTGGATTATTGTTACGGCTAATATGTTTGGACATACCGTACAAGATTTTCTATTTACTCAATTTAATTTATATGTTCCTTTACCTATAATTGTTGTGTTTGGTTGTTTAATTTTCGTAAGTGCAACTACATTTGGTTTTGATTTTCTTAGCAAAGTTGCTCAATGGGCTGTTCCAATTATAGCTATGCTAATGTTTTTTATTCTATATCTTACTTTAAAAAGCAAGTTTTCTATAAATACAGCACTACACACAATGAATATTGGTGCAGCAATTTCTTCTGTTGTAGGAACAATTATTGTTTTAGTTACTACTTCTGTTGATTTTGGTAGTTTTACGCAAAATAAAAAACAAGCTATTACTGCTGGTATTTTAACCTTTAGTATTGCTTATCCTTTCCTTTTTATCATTGGTGCAACACCAAGTTCATTAACAGGAAAAAATACATTACTTGATGCAATGCTAATTATTGGTAGTTTATTACCAGCTTATATTGTACTTATATTTGCTTGCATAACAGGAAATGCTGGGAATATGTTTCAAGGAACATTAGTTTTTTCTACACTGTTCCCTCAGTTGAAAAAATGGAAAATTACAATTGTATTAGGTATCATTACCGCATTGATTGGTAGTATAGATATAATGGCTTTATTTATTCCATTTTTATTATTTCTTGGTATAACAACGCCTCCTATTTGTGGAATTTATATTACAGACTACTTTATAAATAGGAAAATGGGCTATGATGAGAATAGTATTAAAAACGAAGCGAAAGTTAAATATCCTGCATTTTTTGCTTGGCTTATTGGATCCCTAATAGGGTTTCTCACCGTAAAAGGCTTTTTTACATTAACTTTTATTCCATCTATTGATTCTATTTTGATGGCTTCACTATGTTATTTGTTACTCACAAAATATTCTAAAATATAATAATCAAAAGGTTTCGTAATGAAACCTTTTATATTTTATGAAAAAGATCTCTGTTATTAATATAATCAAAAATACCATATAATAGATCAATACCGGAAGAGGAACCAAAACTCATCATATTATTAATATACTCTCTATTTTCTATTTCTCTCATTAAGTCTAAAATCTCCTGTTTAAATAATCTACGGCTAGCATTTTCAATATAATTTGCACTAATCTCATTTGTACAATATTTAGCTAAGATTGCTATTTCTTCAAATGGCTTAAAAATTCCTTTATTTTCAGCATAATATGCTGCCATATAGCCAACAATATAATCATCTCCACTGGGCGTAAGTCCTCGCCCTAATCCCAACATTTCTTTGAGTTTTGCAGTTTTTCTTCTTTGTTGAAAAACAACTTCAAACATATCTTGAGGTCTTATAATTTCCTCTAAAAAAGTTGAGATGTTTTTTGCTGTTAATAGGTTATTTTGAGGAAATAGCGTACAATCAAATTCTTCTACAGAAAAATAAGGAATAAAAAGCGTGTTAGAAATATTATTTTTTATAGATAAGAATAATTCATTCTCTAATATTAAACTATAAGGTGCGGGCTTTATTTTTTGATTCATTATGGCATAAATTTTATTACCTTTTTTCAAATTAACCACTTGTTCGAAAACACTAATAACCTTATATGTACAATTTAATTCAAAATTTTTGTCTTTATAGTTCATATTTTTTCTCTGGAATTTGCATTAAATATAAGTATATTATTATGTTATTAAATAAATTAAAAGAAAAATCGTAGTTAAACATAGAAGGAGGAAAAAATGAAACCTAAAATTGTTATCGCCTTAGGCGGGAATGCCCTATTAAAACGAGGGCAAAATATTTCTTATAAAAATCAGCTAGACAATATAAAAATAGCAGCGAGAGTCATTGGAAAATTAGCACAAAAATACCAAATTGCTATTGTACATGGTAATGGTCCTCAAGTGGGCTTACTATCTCTACAAAATGAATCTTTCCAAGAAGAATCAAATTTCCCATTAAATAATTTAGTTGCTCAAACACAAGGAATGATTGCAACAGTTTTAACTCAAGAATTGCGTAAAATTGTTAGTGAACCTATTCTATCTTTTCTTACTCATGTTGAAGTAAAACAAAATGATTTTGCATTTTTAGAACCAACAAAATTTATTGGTGCTGTTTATTCACATCAAGAAGGAAACAAATTAGCGAGTAAATATGGTTGGAAACTCAAACAAGATGGGCAATATTATCGCCGCGTTGTAGCATCCCCCCAACCAATGTCAATCATAGAACATCAAGCTATAGAACTTGCATTACAAAATGGTTATCTTGTTATTTGTTGCGGTGGTGGAGGCATTCCAGTAACAAAACAAGAAGGCTCATTAACAAATATAGACTGCGTTATTGATAAAGATTCAACAGCGGCTCTATTAGCCCAACAAATTCAAGCAGATTATTTTATAATTCTTACTGATGGTGATGGAATTTATTTAAACTGGGGAAAAGAAAACCAACAGAAACTCGATCACATCACTATCGAGGAACTTTCAAACTATAAATTTGATAAAGGCTCAATGCAACCTAAAGTTGATGCAATTATCCGTTATCTTTCCCATCGTAGACAAGGTATAGGCATTATTGCAGATTTACATTTAGCACTAGAAGCGATTAAAGGGCAAGCTGGAACAAGAATTACTGCTAGATAAACTTAATGAGGGGCAATAAAAAGAAAGATATTGCTCCATTTTCCTCTTTCCTCTCTTTCCTCTCTTTCCTCTAGCAATTACACCTTATACCCCCTAAAATACGCAACATTAATTGATGGCTCACCACCTGTGCATCATTCGGGGTTTCTTTTAAAGTAGCAAATAAATATCGACTCGCTCGCATTGTTGTTTCCTATATTAATTATTTAAGAAAAAAATTGGCGTTAGTTTATCACTGAGTAGGGTTCACTCAAAGAAGAAAGGGGGATTTGTGCCAATATTTTGTGGAAAGCCTTGGAAAGCATATCTAAAGAAAGGGGGGGTAAATGTTGTGTCTTAATAAAACTCGTTTTCACCCGAGCCGACTAAATCGGCAAATTCTTCACTTTGAAAGCCATGTGAAAGCATATAGCGCCAGATTTTTTGTTTCATTTTGAAATCTTGCTCTTGTGCATAATTGGGGAATTTTTTGCGTAACACAGAATGCGCAATCTCAAACCAATCAATGTCCATTTCTGCTAATACGTCTTCTACGACCTCTGAAGAAATACCTTTAAGTTGAAAAAGCTCTTGTTTAATTCGATTCAGTCCATAGCCTTTTTGTGATCGGTAATGTAAATAATTTTCTGTAAAACGGCGATCACTTTGCCAGTTTTTTTCCTGACAAAGCGCTAAAGCCTGTTCAATTTCAGCTTCTGTAAAGGCTTTTTCTTGCATTTTGCAACGCAATTCATATTCACTATATTCGCGGCGGGAGAGCAAGTTCACCACATAATTTAATGCCAATGATGCCATTTTTTCTCATTGATTCCTAAATTGCTGTTAGAAAAAGTGCGGTCAAAAATTACCGCACTTTTTAGAGATGATTTAATCAAAGGGATTAAAATTCAGAATCCATTTCTGCGATCTCTTCATTTTGATCCGCTTCAATATCGGCAATGAGAGATTTGTCTGGATTTGCTAAAAGCTCTTCGCGTAATTTATTTTCTAATTCTTCGGCTTGTTCAGGGTGTTCAGCTAACCATTTCATTGCATTGGCTTTGCCTTGACCTATTTTTTCACCGTTATAAGAGAACCACGCACCAGATTTATCAACTAATTTATGTTTTACACCCAATTCAATTAATTCACCATTGCGTGAAATGCCTTCACCGTAAAGAATTTGGAAATCAACTTGACGGAATGGTGGGGCAACTTTGTTTTTCACCACTTTCACACGGGTTTCGTTACCAATGATTTCATCACCATTTTTAACCGCACCTACACGGCGAATATCTAAACGCACTGAAGAATAGAATTTCAAGGCATTACCGCCAGTGGTGGTTTCTGGGTTACCAAACATTACGCCAATTTTCATACGAATTTGGTTGATGAAAATCACCAAGCAGTTTGAGTTTTTGATTTGTCCAGTGAGCTTACGCAGGGCTTGTGACATTAAACGCGCTTGTAAACCAACGTGCGCATCACCCATATCTCCTTCAATTTCTGCTTTTGGCGTAAGGGCGGCTACGGAGTCCACAATCACCACGTCAATCGCGCCAGAACGTACCAACGCATCACAGATTTCTAATGCTTCTTCACCGTTGTCAGGCTGAGAAACAAGCAATTCTTTAACATCAACGCCAAGTTTTGCCGCATAAATTGGATCTAAGGCGTGTTCCGCATCAATAAAGGCACAGGTTTTGCCTAATTTTTGTGCTTGTGCAATAACAGAAAGGGTTAATGTAGTTTTCCCTGAAGATTCTGGCCCGTAAATTTCTACGATACGCCCCATTGGTAAGCCGCCGATACCTAAGGCAATGTCTAATCCCAGTGAACCTGTAGAAATAGATTCAATATCCAAATCTTGGGTTTCCCCTAATTTCATAATTGAACCTTTACCAAATTGTTTTTCAATTTGACCTAACGCCGCAGCAAGGGCTTTTTGTTTTTCTTCTTGATTGGTAATTTGCACTTTCTCACCTTTTTTTGCTTTATCTTCTTTCGCCATTTTGCTTGTCCTCTTAAATTCATTATCAAAACGAAACTGCCGCACAATATAACTGTATTCATATACAGTATCAAGAAAAATTTATCAGATTTTTCAAAAATTGTGCGTTAGATTCCAAATTTTAATTTTATTTAAGACAAATTAGTTGGCATAACGGTTGATTGCATTGGCAATTTCTTGATCTTGATAAATGCGTTGCACCACTTCTTCAAAGGTTTTGCCTAATACATTTTGAATATTTTCATTTTTCGCTGTAAATGCCCCTTCTTGGCTTTGGGTTGATCCAATATTTTTGCTAAATTGCCCTTTTGCACCTTGCACTTGTACATTCACCTGTACATTGCTGGTGATTTTATAGCGTAGGTTTCCTTGATCGACATCTGCATAAAAATGCGTGATACTCAAAATGACATTGGTATTTGATTGCGCAGGCGTTTGTGCAATTTTAAAGCCTTTGGCATTGAGATCTTGTTTGATGACTTGATCAAAAAGTTGAATGACTTCAGGCTGTGCCATCAATTTAAAGATTTTACCATCATAAACATAGCTAGAAATCTCTTTGTGCTGACGAACATCACGGGTAAGGATATTCAGCACTGCTTGTTGGTTGGCTGCGTTAAATTGTACAACAGGGCTTGAAGGGCTAAAGTGTAACGTGTTGCTTGGCGGAGTTTGACAAGCAGATAACAGGAATGTAGTTGAAAATAAAGTGATCAGAGAGAGTTTAGCAAAACGCATAGTCATTTCCTCGCGAATAAAAAAGATACGGCTATTCTTGCAAACTTCAGTATGAATGTATAGTCTTTGCAAAAGCAAATTTTTATTGTGTTAGTTTATAAAAAGAAGGAAAGGATAATGGGTGTTCAACAAGTTTTAGAACAAAAAATTTCGCAAAAATTTGCACCGCACTTTTTACATATTGAAAATGAAAGCCATATGCACAGCTCAGGGCGCGGTGCGGATTCGCATTTTAAAGTGGTGCTAGTGAGTGATGCGTTTAATGGGGTGAGAAAGGTTGCACGCCACCAAATGCTGTATCAATTATTAGCGGAAGAATTGAAAAATGGCATTCACGCTTTGGCGTTGCATACTTATACCTTAGATGAATGGCAAGCCTTGGAGCAGCAGTTTCCGAAATCACCAAATTGTTTAGGGGTTGGACAATAATCCATACCTAATAAAAGGTAGTGTAAATTCATAATATTCAGCAAAAATTGATTTTCCACAAAAACAGCGGTCTTTTTTTCTAAAATATTGGAAAAACCGCCCTTCAAAGTAGCACGAACGTTATTAATTGGTTAAAATAACCAGCTGACTTGTATCAAAATTTTAACTTATATCGCTTATTGGATTTAGTAAGTGGTATAAAATCTAAACAGAATTTGAGTTTTAAATTTATGTGGTTGGAGTGGACATTGTTGCGATGTGTTTGCATTCATCGTTGATAATTAAGCAAAAATCATTACTCAAGACGAGGTTATCGCATTGAGTTTTATCTTGCGATAGCTATATTTTTAATCTAACGAAAAGTAGTGCATACAATATGATTACGATTAAAAAAGGCTTGGATCTTCCTATCGCTGGGAAGCCAGAACAAGTAATCCATAACGGCAATGCCGTTACTGAAGTTGCCTTGCTTGGCGAAGAGTATGTGGGAATGCGTCCTTCAATGAAGGTGCGCGAAGGTGATGTGGTGAAAAAAGGTCAGGTGCTTTTTGAAGATAAAAAGAACCCCGGCGTATTATTCACTGCCCCTGCAAGTGGTACTGTAACTGCGATTAATCGCGGTGCTAAGCGTGTGTTGCAATCAGTAGTGATTCAAATCGAAGGTGATGATCAGGTTACCTTTAACAAATATTCCGCCGATGAGCTTAAAAGTTTAACTTCCGAGCAAGTTCGTCAAAACCTACAAGCGTCAGGGCTTTGGACAGCACTTCGTACTCGTCCATTCAGTAAAGTGCCTGCTGTTGATGCTGTGCCATCTTCAATTTTTGTTAATGCAATGGATACCAATCCATTAGCCGCTGATCCTGAAGTGGTGTTAAAAGCCCATTGGGAAGATTTCACCAATGGTTTAACCGTGTTAAGCCGTTTACACGAAGGCAAATTGCATTTATGTAAAGCGGGTGATAGCAATATCCCAACGGTGGATTTACCAAATTTAGCCGTACACGATTTTGGTGGCCCACACCCTGCGGGCTTAAGCGGTACGCATATTCACTTTATCGATCCGGTTAGTGCAACGAAAACGGTTTGGTATTTGAATTATCAAGATGTGATCGCATTTGGTCGCCTATTTACCACGGGTGAACTTTATAATGGCCGTGTGATCTCATTGGCAGGTCCACAAGTGAAAAATCCGCGTTTAATTCGCACTCAGCTTGGCGCTAACTTAGCCCAGTTAACTAAAGGCGAATTAAAAGAAGGTGAAAACCGTATTATCTCAGGTTCCGTGTTAAGCGGTCATAAAGCGGAAGGTGCGGTAGATTATTTAGGACGTTATGCGTTACAGGTTTCTGTGATTGCAGAAGGTCGTGAGAAAGAGTTCCTCGGTTGGATTATGCCAGGGGCGAACAAATACTCTATCACCCGTACTGTGTTAGGTCATTTCGGACACAAATTATTCAATTTTACCACCGCACTTAATGGTGGACACCGTGCAATGGTGCCAATCGGTGCTTATGAGCGTGTGATGCCATTAGATATTATCCCGACATTATTATTGCGTGATTTAAGTGCAGGCGATACGGACAGCGCTCAAGCATTAGGTTGCTTAGAGTTAGACGAAGAAGATTTAGCACTTTGTACGTTCGTTTGCCCAGGTAAAAATGATTACGGTCCAATGCTGCGTGCAGCCTTAGATAAGATCGAGAAGGAAGGTTAAAAATGGGTTTAAAACATCTTTTAGAGAAAATGGAACCTGCTTTTTTACCGGGTGGTAAATATGAGAAGTGGTATGCCCTTTATGAAGCAACGGCAACTTTCTTATACACGCCAGGTACGGTAACGGCGAAAGCTTCTCACGTCCGTGATGCGTTAGATTCTAAACGTATGATGGTATTAGTGTGGTTGGCATTATTCCCAGCAATGTTCTACGGTATGTTTAATGTAGGTGAGCAATCTATCCTTGCATTAAAAGTGGGCGATTTTGCACAGAACTTGGCACAAAATGTGGCCAATGACTGGCATTTTGCTTTAGCCAACGCATTAGGATTGGTTTCACAAGATGCTGGCGTGCTAGCAAAAATGGCATTAGGTGCAATTTTCTTCCTACCAATTTATTTAACCGTATTCCTTGTGGGCGGTTTCTGGGAAGTGTTATTTGCCACAGTGCGTAAACACGAAATTAACGAAGGTTTCTTCGTAACCTCTATTTTATTAGCCCTTATCGTTCCGCCAACATTGCCATTATGGCAAGCGGCGTTAGCGACAACGTTTGGGGTTGTGGTGGCCAAAGAAGTGTTTGGTGGTGTAGGTAAAAACTTTATGAACCCAGCATTAGCAGGTCGTGCGTTTTTATTCTTTGCTTATCCAGCACAAATCTCAGGGGATTCGGTATGGATCGCAGCTGATGGTTTCTCTGGCGCAACTGCACTTTCACAATGGGCAACAGGCGGTCAAGGTGCATTAAAACAAGTAACCACAGGTCAGCCAATTCAATGGATGGACGCATTCTTAGGGAATATCCCAGGTTCAATCGGTGAAGTTTCTACCCTTGCATTATTAATTGGTGCGGCGGTGATTGTGTTCGCACGCATTGCCTCTTGGCGTATTATCGCCGGTGTGATGATCGGTATGATTGCTACTTCTACCCTATTTAATGTGATTGGTTCAGACACCAACCCATTATTCTCAATGCCTTGGCATTGGCACTTAGTATTGGGTGGTTTTGCTTTAGGTATGTTATTTATGGCAACTGACCCAGTATCAGCCTCATTCACCAACAAAGGTAAATGGTGGTACGGTGCATTAATTGGTGCAATGGCGGTGATTATTCGTGTGGTTAATCCAGCTTATCCAGAAGGAATGATGTTAGCTATCTTATTAGCTAACTTATTTGCCCCAATTTTTGACTATCTGGTTGTTCAAGCAAATATCAAACGTCGGAGAGCGCGCAATGGCTAAGTTTAATAAAGATAGTGTTGGCGGAACAATCCTTGTTGTTGTTTTAGTCAGCTTAGTTTGCTCAATTATCGTAGCAAGTGCGGCAGTAGGTTTGAAACCGACGCAAAATGAGCAAAAATTATTAGATAAACAGAAAAACATTCTCAGTGTAGCAGGATTATTACCCGCTAAAGCAAAAGGTGCGGAAATTAAAGCCCTTTATGCAGAAAACATTGAGCCGAAAATTGTGGATCTTGCAACGGGTGATTATGTGAGCGACATCAAAAACTTTGATGCGCGTGTTGCGGTAAAAGATCCTGCTGAAAGCGTAGCAATTAAACCTGAAGAAGATAAAGCTGGCATTAAAGTGCGGGCGAAATATGCTGAGGTTTATTTAGTGAAAGATGCACAAGGCAAAACCTCACAAATCGTGTTACCAATTTATGGTACAGGATTGTGGTCTGTGATGTATGGCTTTGTGTCTGTTGCGCCAGATGCAAATACCATTAAAGGGATTACTTACTATGAACAAGGTGAAACCGCAGGTTTAGGGGGCGAAATCGCCAATCCAAACTGGCAGAAATACTTTGTGGGTAAAAAACTCTTTAATGCTCAAGATCAAGTAGCGATTAAAATTGGCAAAGGTGCTTCAGCAGATAAAGAACACGGTATCGATGGTTTATCTGGTGCAACTTTAACTACAAAAGGGGTACAAGGTTCTTTTGATTACTGGTTTGGTCGCGATGGTTTTGGCCCGTATTTAGACAAACTTAGAGCGGAGGCTAACTAATGGCTAATGCAAATATGAAAAAATTATTGTTATCTCCAATCGTGAACAACAACCCAATTGCATTGCAAATTTTGGGGATCTGTTCAGCACTTGCGGTAACGACAAAATTAGAAACTGCGGTGGTAATGGCAATCGCAGTAAGTTTAGTAACGGCATTTTCAAGTTTCTTTATTTCTTGTATCCGTAACTATATTCCAAATAGTATCCGTATTATCGTGCAAATGGCGATCATTGCATCATTAGTAACCCTTGTGGACCAAGTGTTGCAAGCCTATGCTTATGAGTTATCTAAACAGCTTTCGGTATTCGTTGGCTTAATCATTACCAACTGTATCGTAATGGGGCGCGCAGAAGCATTTGCAATGAAAGAGCCACCATTGGCAAGTTTTGTTGATGGTTTAGGTAACGGTATCGGTTATGGTGTGATCCTAATCATTGTCGCATTTTTACGTGAATTAATTGGTTCGGGTAAAGTATTTGGCATTACCGTGTTACAAACTATCCAAGACGGTGGTTGGTATCAAGCAAATGGTTTAGCCTTACTTGCACCAAGTGCGTTCTTTATTATCGGCTTCTTAATTTGGGGCTTAAGAACTTGGAAACCAGAGCAAGTGGAGAAATAAGATGGAACACTATTTAAGTCTATTTGTTAAGTCCATTTTTATTGAAAATATGGCACTTTCTTTCTTCCTTGGTATGTGTACATTCCTTGCGGTTTCAAAGAAAGTTTCAACAGCCTTTGGTTTAGGGATCGCGGTAATCGTAGTATTAGGTATCGCCGTACCAGCAAACCAAATTGTTTATACTCACATCTTAAAAGATGGTGCGTTAGTAGAAGGCGTAGATTTAAGTTTCTTACGCTTTATCACCTTCATCGGTGTGATTGCGGCATTAGTACAAATCCTAGAAATGGTTTTGGACAAATTTTTCCCCGCACTTTATAACGCATTAGGGATCTTCTTACCGTTAATCACCGTAAACTGTGCGATTTTCGGTGGGGTATCTTTTATGGTGCAACGTGAATACAACCTTGCTGAATCTGTGGTTTATGGTATCGGTGCAGGAACAGGTTGGATGCTTGCTATCGTGGCACTTGCCGGTTTAACTGAAAAAATGAAATATGCTGATATTCCAGCAGGCTTGCGTGGTTTAGGGATCACCTTTATCACCGTAGGTCTAATGGCGCTTGGCTTTATGTCATTTTCAGGTATTCAGTTATAAGAAGGGGATACTAAATGGAAATTATTTTAGGTATTGCAATGTTCACTGTGGTGGTTTTAGCGTTAGCAGCAATTATCTTGTTTGCTAAATCTAAACTCGTAAACTCAGGGGACATTACTATTGAAATCAATCACGATCCAAGCAAAGCCATTCACTTGCCAGCAGGTGGAAAATTATTAGGCGCATTAGCAAGCAAAGGGATTTTCGTATCTTCAGCTTGCGGGGGCGGCGGCTCTTGTGGTCAATGTGTGGTGAAAGTAACTGAGGGCGGTGGTGATATTCTACCAACAGAACTTTCTCACATTTCAAAACGTGAAGCAAAAGAAGGTTATCGTCTAGCTTGTCAGGTAAATGTTAAAACCAATATGCAAATTGAATTACCTGAAGAAGTGTTCGGCGTGAAAAAATGGGAATGTACCGTTATTTCTAACGACAACAAAGCAACCTTCATCAAAGAGCTTAAATTACAAATTCCTGAAGGGGAAGAAGTGCCATTCCGTGCGGGTGGTTATATCCAAATTGAAGCAGATCCACATACGGTTTATTACAAAGACTTCGATATTCCACAAGAATACCACGAAGACTGGGATAAATATAACCTATGGCGTTATGTTTCAAAAGTGGACGAGCCAATTGTGCGCGCTTACTCAATGGCTTCATACCCAGAAGAGAAGGGCATCATTATGCTTAACGTGCGTATTGCAACGCCACCACCAAGCAACCCAGATGCACCACCGGGTCAAATGTCCTCTTATATTTGGTCATTAAAACCGGGTGATAAAGTAACTATTTCTGGTCCATTCGGTGAATTCTTCGCGAAAGATACTGATGCAGAAATGGTATTTATCGGTGGGGGGGCAGGTATGGCACCAATGCGTTCACATATCTTCGACCAATTAAAACGTTTGAAATCAAAACGTAAAATGTCATTCTGGTATGGGGCACGTTCAAAACGTGAAATGTTCTATGTAGAAGATTTCGATACCCTACAAGCAGAAAACGACAACTTCAAATGGCACGTGGCACTTTCTGATCCATTGCCAGAAGATAATTGGGACGGCTACACAGGCTTTATCCACAATGTGCTTTATGAAAACTATCTGAAAAATCACGAAGCACCAGAAGACTGTGAATACTATATGTGTGGGCCTCCAGTGATGAATGCAGCAGTAATCAAAATGCTCAAAGACTTAGGTGTTGAAGACGAAAACATCTTATTAGATGACTTTGGCGGTTGATAACGCTGTTAAATAAAGAAAAAGAGCGGTCAGATTTCTGACCGCTTTAGCCATTTTTAGCCACAGAAAAATTAGCGATAGATTTATGTTAAGAAAAGTCAAAACGGTTTACGGCTGGGCCATCGCCTTACTCTTGGTGAGTAGCCTAACCGCCTGCCAAAAAGATCCCGAAATTGTTACCTTAAGCGGTAAAACAATGGGAACTACTTACCACATTAAATACATCACCGCAGAAGCAACCCAATCGGCAGCGGATACCCACGAAGGGGTGGAAAAAATCTTAAAAGACGTGAATGACAAAATGTCCACCTATATTCCCACTTCTGAATTAAGCCGTTTTAACCAAAACCGCGCGGTGAATACCCCGATTGAAATTTCTGCGGATCTGGCCAAAGTGATAGGTGAAGCCATTCGCTTAAATAAGGTTACACAAGGCGCATTAGATGTTACCGTAGGCCCATTGGTGAACCTATGGGGATTCGGCCCAGAAAAACGCGTGGAAAAAGCCCCAACCCAGCAACAGCTTGATGAACGCCGTGCGTGGGTAGGCATTGAAAAATTAACACTGAGCGAAAGTGCGGGCAAATTTTACTTAGAAAAAGCTGTGCCAGAACTTTATGTAGATTTATCTTCCATCGCCAAAGGCTTTGGTGTTGATCAAGTAGCGGACTATCTTGAAAGTTTGCACGTTGGCAACTATATGGTGGAAATTGGCGGCGAAATCCGTGCTAAAGGCAACAACAGCGAAAACAAGCCTTGGCAAATTGCCATTGAAAAACCTACTACGGACGGTTCAAGAAGCGTGGAACAAGTGGTCGGTTTACACAATCTGGCAATGGCAACTTCAGGCGATTATCGCATTTATTTTGAAGAAAATGGTGTGCGTTATTCTCACGAAATTAATCCGCAAACAGGTCGCCCAATTCAGCATCATTTGGCGTCAATCACCGTGCTTGATCCCTCATCAATGACGGCAGACGGCTTATCCACAGGCTTGTTTGTACTCGGTGAAGATGAAGCGCTCAAAGTGGCGGAGCAGCAACAATTAGCGGTATATTTAATCATCAAAACAGAAAGTGGTTTTGAAGTAAAAATGTCTTCCGCATTTAAACAATTAATCAATCCATAAAGGTGAAAAAATGGAACTGTTTTTTATTACTTTCGGCTTTTTCCTTGCGGTGATTTTAGCGATGTCCATCGGCTATATCATTAAACGTAAATCCATTTCAGGCAGCTGCGGGGGGATTTCTTCTCTTGGCTTAAAGAAAGTATGCGATTGCGATGAGCCTTGCGATAACTTAAAAGCCAAAGTGGAAAAAGGCGAAGTGGACGCATCAGAATTAGATCGCTTCAACAAAAGCGAAACGAATTTCTACGAAGTAAAATAATTTCTGAATAACCAAAGTGCGGTTAAAAATTTGAAAAAATTATGATGAAATCAAAAACTTATGAACAATATTTCCCTGCATTAAGCGAAAGCCAACGTGCAGAAAACAGCAAAATTAAAGTGATTTGTGGAATGTCTGGTGGCGTGGATTCTTCCGTTTCTGCCTTTATTCTTCAACAACAAGGCTACCAAGTGGAAGGCTTGTTTATGAAAAACTGGGAAGAAGACGATGATACCGATTACTGCACCGCTGCCGCAGATTTGGCGGACGCACAAGCGGTATGCGACAAGCTCGGCATCAAATTACATAAAATCAATTTTGCCGCTGAATATTGGGACAATGTTTTTGAACATTTTTTAGCGGAATACAAAGCTGGCCGCACGCCAAACCCTGATATTCTGTGCAACAAAGAAATCAAGTTTAAAGCCTTTTTGGAATATGCCGCCGAAGATCTGGGGGCGGATTATATCGCCACAGGGCATTATGTGCGCCGCCGTGATCACAATGGTAAAGCGCAATTATTGCGTGGTTTAGATCCTAACAAAGACCAAAGCTATTTCCTTTATACTTTAAGTGAAAGCCAAGTGGCGCAAAGTCTGTTTCCTGTGGGCGATATTGAAAAGCCCGTGGTGCGAGCCATTGCAGAAGATTTAGGCTTGGTTACCGCGAAGAAAAAAGATTCCACCGGCATTTGTTTTATCGGCGAACGTAAATTCAAAGATTTCTTGGCGCGTTATTTGCCTGCGCAACCAGGGGACATCAAAACCACCGAGGGCGAAGTCATCGGACGCCACCAAGGTTTGATGTATCACACCTTAGGGCAACGCAAAGGCCTAGGCATTGGCGGCGTGAAAGGCAAAGCGGAAAATGCGTGGTATGTAGTGGAAAAAGATCTCACTAACAATGTGTTAGTAGTTGCTCAGGGCTTGGATAATTCCGCCTTGCTTTCCAGTGGATTAATCGCGCAACAGTTGCACTGGGTAGATCGCCAACCCATTCGCGAACCCCTGCGTTGCACGGTGAAAACCCGTTATCGTCAAACAGATATTCCTTGCCAAATCATTCCCCTTAATGATGACAGCATTGAAGTGCGTTTTGATGAACCGCAAATCGCAGTAACCCCAGGGCAATCTGCCGTATTCTACCAAGGGGAAATTTGCCTTGGCGGCGGAATTATTGAACAATCAATCAAATAAAAACTTCGCGAAATTCCACCGCACTTTATCTTGCCAAGGTGTATGAATAAAGTGCGGGGCAAATTTCTCAATTTTTTGGCTTAATGAAGAAACGGCTATGTGGCACAGAATTTACACTTGCATAATGTATCTTGTTCAACCGCTGATTTGGCTATTTATTTTGTTACGTAGCCTAAAAGCGCCGGCTTATCGTCAGCGGATTTTGGAGCGTTATGGCATTTATCGTGCCACGCAAACCCCGCCAAAACCGAATGGCGTGCTAATCCACGCAGCGTCCGTTGGGGAAGTGATTGCAGCCACCCCTTTGGTCAAAGCGATTCAACGCCGTTACCCTGAATTATCCATTACGCTTACTACCGTTACGCCAACAGGCTCTGAGCGCGTCAAAGCTGCTTTTGGTGATCAAGTCAGCCATTTTTATTTGCCTTACGACTTACCTGGGGCGATTAAACGCTTTGTTCGTTTCATTCAACCGAAAGTCTGCATTGTCATCGAAACTGAGATTTGGCCAAATTTAATTTATCAGCTACACAAACAGCACATTCCGTTTATTATCGCCAACGCCCGTTTGTCAGCCCGATCAGCAAAACGTTATGGTTGGCTGGAAAGTTATATCCAAGCCATTTTAAGTAAAATCAGCCTGATCGCGCCGCAGGATAACATCAGCGGACAGCGTTATCTCAAACTGGGTTACGATCCAGAAAAGCTCAAACTCACAGGCAATATTAAATATGATTTAGTGCTAAGTGAGAGCTTACTTACTGAAGCCGAAAAGCTCAAAGCCCAATGGAAACAACAACGCCCTGTGTGGGTTGCCGCCAGCACTCACGAAGGTGAAGAAAGCCTGATTTTAGAAAGTCACCGTTTATTATTACAAACCTTTCCCGATTTATTGCTGATTCTCGTGCCACGCCACCCAGAACGTTTTAACGAAGTGGCGGAGCAAATTGAAAAACAGCATTTTACCTTTGTGCGCCGCAGTGAAAATCGTGCGCCACAAGCTGATACCCAAGTGGTGCTAGGTGATACAATGGGTGAGCTAATGTTAATGTACGCCTTGGCCGATGTCGCCTTTGTAGGGGGCAGTTTAGTGAAACGAGGCGGACATAATCCCCTTGAACCGCTCGCTTTCCAAATTCCTGTGGTGAGTGGTAAATATACCTTCAATTTCCCCGAAGTTTACCGCAATTTAATGGAAGTTCAGGGCTTTGTTGAAGTGAATAATAATGCTGCAGCCATCGCAAGAGCGGTGGAAATTTTGCTAAATTCTTCTGCCTTGCGTGAACGCACAGGGAAAGCGGGCTACGGCGTTTTATTAGAAAATCGCGGTGCTTTACAACGTTTGCTCGATTTACTTCAACCTTATTTAGAAGCCCCATAAACACAGAATTTTGCCTGAACGCCATAGCAGAACTTAAAGGAGAAAAAATGACAACCGTAATTTACCCCGGCACCTTTGATCCCATCACCAACGGGCATTTAGATATTATTGAACGAAGCGCGGTGCTTTTTTCCAAAGTTTTTGTTGCCATCGCTGCCAGTCCAAGCAAAAAGCCTTTGTTTGATTTAGACACTAGAGTGAAAATTGCACAGCAAGCGGTCGCTCACTTACCCAATGTGGAAGTATTTGGCTTTGCCGATCTGTTGGCTAAGGTGGTGCAAGAAAAACACATTAACGCCATTATCCGCGGCGTGCGAACCACCACCGATTTTGAATACGAACTGCAACTCGCCAGCCTAAACCGCTTATTAACCAAAAATGAAAATGGACAAGGCGTGGAAAGTTTATTTTTCCCACCTAGCGAAAAATGGGCCTTTGTTTCTTCCACCATCGTGCGAGAAATTCATCTACACGGCGGCGATGTGAGTGAACTTGTGCCTCAGGCTGTGCAACAGGCATTATTTCAGTCAAAATTGTGATCCTTATCACGCTATCTCTATGATATTTATCATAGTTTTTTCCGCTTAAATAGCGTATGTTAATAATGCATTTTCTGGCTACTGAAATAAATGGAGTTGATGATGAAATATTACGCAGGCGTGGACATTGGCGGCACAAACACAAAAATCGGCATTTTAGACAACCATTTTAATATTCTCGCAGAACAGAGCATTCCGACTTTATCTCAACAAGGGGCAAGAGCTACTTTTTCTCGCATTTGGCAGACCATTTTAGATTTGCTTGCGCAACATCAGCTTTCAGAAGCACAATTAGTAGGCATCGGCTTGGGAATTCCAGGCCCAGTGGTGGATCAAGCGATCGTTAAAATCGCGGCCAATTTTTCTTGGGGCAATGATTTCAATGCCAAGCAATTAATGGAAGAAATTTCTCACAAAAATGTGGTGGTGGAAAACGATGTACGCGCCATCACCTTGGGTGAACATTTATTCGGCGCAGGGCAAGGCGTAGAAAATCTTATCGTTGTACCAATTGGCACGGGCATTGCTTCAGGCATTTTACTAAACGGCAAGGTGTTGTCTGGTTCGGGCGGCTGCGCGGGCGAATTTGGCCATATTATGGTGAACGAACAAGGAATGAAGTGCGGCTGCGGTTTAACAGGCTGCTTGGAAACCTACACCTCTGCCCCGGGATTAGTACGAGAAGCTAAAAAACTTCTTTCCGCGCCTGAAATGGATAAACAAAAGTGCGGTGAATTTTTCCAACGTTTTTCCACGGATTTAGATTCTCTACAAGCACATCATATTTTTGAATACGCCAAAAAAGGTGATCATCTCGCGCTGCAAGTGGTGGATAGCTTCGCAAAATATTTGGCTTACGGCTTAGGCGTGCTGATTAATATTTTTAATCCTGAACTTATTGTACTGGCTGGTGGAGTCGCAAAATCCGCCGATTTCATCATCGAAAAAGTACAAAAATTCCTACCGCACTATGCCTTAGGCGTATCCCTACAAAACCTGCAAATCAAACCAAGCCAACTGCTTGATTCCGCTGGCGTAAAAGGTGCTGCAGCGTTAGTGATAAAATAATTGCAAGGCAATAAAAAAGTAGGAAATGGTTTCCTACTTTTTTGCTTTTATCTTAATGGTGTCGTTGCATCATTTCTTTTCTTACGATAAAAATTCCACTAAAAATTACCGCACTTTTATTCTTTTTTGATGAGATTTGTATATAGTGTTTTCAGCAAATGAAATTGTGAGATACAATTTTTATCGAAAGTTATTTTTAAGGAACATAAGATGAAACAATTGGTGCTAGATGTTTGTAATGAAGTGAAACGTAACCGAATTTACGATGCAGCAAATCCTTTATCGCAGGTGCTTATTTTGTCTGTGAGCGATGGTACGGTAAGAGCAAAGGTTAAGACAATATGGCTGGATATATCTGCCTTAAGTGCAGATGCGTTGGCTGATAAGGTGCAAGCGAATATTTCTTTGTTGCAAAATAAATTTGAGTATCCAATTAAATATATCCGCGTGGAATGGGCATTAAATGGTAATTTGACGGAATGGGATAAATTTAACAAGGATTTATCACGTTATAAACGTAATTATTTCCGTGCAGGGATTGCCTTTGAAGGCAAACGTGAGCCTTGGTTGCTTTTAACTGAAATGGAGTTAAATGCTAATGCTTGTTTATATTCAGGGGCAGATGTAACTTCTGCTTGCGTAAATCAAGACAATTTAGTGCGTTATATTAAGGCACGTCACGGAAGTAGTCAGATGCCAGCATTTTTGCCCGATGAAAAAATGATTGTGTTTCAAACGGCAGGTTTTTTCATTGATGTGGAACAAGCAAAATATTACACGCTAGATACTCAGCCGCGTTATCAAGGGCATCGTAAAGTTGCGAGTTTTGAACTTCCACAAGTTGAACAATTAATCCAGTTATCTACCCATTATTTATCTAAGCAAGTGAAAGAAAATGGTATTTATGAATATGGTTATTTCCCTTGCTTTGACCGAGTGATCCCGACTTACAATACATTGCGTCACGCGAGTAGTACTTATGCAATGTTAGAGGGCTATGAATCCTATTATCAGCAAGCACAGAGCAGCGATCAGAATGTTGATGAAAAATTCTTTGCAGAGGTGAAAGCGCAAATAGATAAGGCATTGGATTATTTAATTACACAGTCAATTCGAGATTATGCGGATAAAGCTTATGTTGTTGATACGGGAAATGAAATCAAATTAGGGGCAAATGCAGTGGCCATTTTGGCTTTGGTTAAGTATTTGACCGTATTCCCGACCACTTCGCGTAAGCAACAATATCTTGCGCTTTGTGAAAAATTAGCTTGTGGCATTTTGGCGATGCAGAAAGCTAACGGTGGGTTTGTGCATGTTCTCAATGCCGAGGATTTGTCAGTAAAAGAAGAAAATCGCATTATTTATTATGATGGGGAAGCGGCGTTTGGTTTAATGCGTCTTTATGGAATGGATAAAGATCCCCGTTGGCTCGATTGTGTCGTTAAGGCATTTGATTATTTTATTGAAAATAAACATGAAAAAGCACACGATCACTGGTTATCTTATTGTTCTAATGAGTTGGTTAAATACCTGCCAGAGAAGAAATACTTTGCCTTTGCGGTAAGAAATATTGATGGTTATGTGAGTTTTATCAACAATCGTATCACCACTTTCCCTACGTTGCTTGAACTTTCAGTCGCCTTTCACAAAATGCTATTGAAACTCGATGAGTTCCCTGAATATAAAGATGAAGTGTTGGCAGATTTTGATGTGTCCGTGTTCTATCAAGCTTTACATAATCGAGCAAAATATCTAATTAATGGTTTCTTCTATCCTGAAGTAGCAATGTATTTCAAAAATCCGCAGCGAATTTTGCATGGCTTTTTTATTCGTCACCACGCTTTCCGAGTGCGCATTGATGATGTAGAGCATTATTTATCAGGATTAGTGGGATATAGAGAAATTCTGGTAAGTGGTAAATATCCAGCAAGTCTAACAAAAGAAGCAGATGCAGATAATGAGGCTCCTAATGTGTTAAATAAGATAACCTTACCGAAAATCACCAATGGACGTTGGATTGTTGAACCAAAAGCAGGTTGGTTTGCTAATGGACTTTGCGCGTGGCCGAAAAGTTTTAAACCACATCATTTATTGGTTGAACGTGGTAAAGGAATGACGCAGGGATACTTACCTAGAGTGAGCATTAATTCATTATTAAGAAGAGAAGCCGCGGGCGTTATTACTGATGATGAGAATGCAGTTTATACCACCGATGCGCCAGTGCTATTAGTTAAAGATGTTCGCCGTGCGGTGCTGGATATTGGTTCGGCATCAAGAAAAGCCTTTAAAGGTAAAGTGATTGGTGTAACAGGAAGTGCGGGTAAAACGAGTACAGTTTTTATGCTTTCCCACACCTTAAAACAAATTGGACAAGCTGAGCAGACGCTATCCAGTGCCAATTTACCGATAGGAATTGCGTGGAATATGGCATCAATGGATCAGCGCGATGATTTTTGGATATTAGAAATGGCGATTGGCAATATGAGTCTTAATAGCCAATTGGTGCAGCCTGATATTGCCATTATTACTAATATCGCGCCCGCTCATCTTGAATATCATCATACAGTAGAAAATATTGCGCTTAAAAAAGCCCGCATTTTTGAGTCTATGAAAGCAGGACAAGTTGCGGTGATCTGTCGAGATATTCCACAATTTGATTTAATTGCACCCTTAGCAGAAGCCAAAGGATTGAAGGTGCTAACTTATGGTGAGCATTCACAGGCTGATGTGAAGTTAATGACTTATAGTAAAAGAGCATCTGAAATCGTTTTCCCTGATGGTAAAACAGTTAAAGTGAAATTAGCCGTAAGTGGTAAGCATTTTGTGCTAAATGCAATGACAATTTTGGCGATTGCTCATTATTTTCAGCTTGATATGAAAAAAATCCTTGCTGGACTATCTTCTTTCTCACCAGTATCAGGCAGAAATGAGCGATTTAAAACTAAATTTAATGGTTTTGATATTGAAGTGATTGATGATGCTTACAATGCAAATCCGCTTTCTATGTCTGCTGCATTGGATAATTTTGCACAGATTACGCGACCAATTAAACATAAACTACTGATTATTGGGGATATGCTGGAGTTGGGAACAGATAGCGATAAATATCACCAACAGCTTGGTGAATGGCTGAGTGAAATGAAGGTTCGCCATATTGTGTTAGTAGGAAAAAGTGTAAGTCGAATGGCTGCACCGGTTTTATCTAAATCGAAATACAGTTTTTCTGTATTTGATGATGTGGGACAGTTGAAAGCTGCCTTGCCAACCCTCATTAAAGAGAAGGATTTAATCTTGCTGAAAGGTTCAAATTCGATTGGATTAAGTGGGTTATTTGCACGAAAAGTAAATTACTGTATGTGAAATGATCGATTAGTAAGGTAAATTTACAAAAATTTGATCTTCATCAAGGAAAATTGATAGAAAATACCAAATAAAAGTGATGACTTTCTCTCCCCCCGTCCGTTATAATGGCAGGGTCATAATTGTGCGTATTGTGTGCAATTTGGCAAGTAATCTTTACAGATTATGAATAACAAAAAAGAAACTGTCTAACAAAAAACAGTTTTTTATATTTGAAGAAGGGATATTGGTAATTTCTTCAAGGATGAGTTTTGGGTAGTAACTTTCTTTATTTAATGAAAACCTAACGAACCGATAATTATCAATTTAACTGCTTAAGCTGATTAAGTGCTTGAGCTGATCCCTTAAAAGGACAATACTAAACGCTAAACGCTAAACGCTAAACGCTAAACGCTAAACGCTAAACGCTAAACGCTAAACGCTAAACGCTAAACGCTAAACGCTAAAGCTATTGGTCTTGTCAGTGGTGTTTCTTGAGTACATCCTAAAAATTATTAGCATAAAGCAACTGATTAGAAAATCGGTCTGCTGCATTTTGCGTGAAGATGATTTTGTTAATAGTTTATTTTCGATGGAAAAAGGAATTTCTTTTGATTTAATTTTTATTAAATCAAATCGTCTTTCATTGTTCATCTTTGTGTAGCATACATACTATATTTTTGATGAATAGGAGTTCAATTTTATGAGATTTAAATATCAACAACTCGCTTTGGTATTGCTCCCTCTTGCAGTTGCAGGATGTACAACTCAAAAATTAAATTGGGTTGATACAAAGAATGTACCATATAGCAACGTGGTTCCAGAAGGGCGTTCTTCTGTTGTGATTTATCGTCAAGCAGATGCAATTGATGGACCAACGGTGAATGTTTACATTAACAGTGAATATTTAGCGTCGTTACAACCGAATGCCTACCGTCAAGAAACAGTTTGTGCAGAAAACCAAAAACTTTACAGTGAATTTACTCACCGCGATCCAGGTTATTATGCGAAAGAACATGATGGTAACTTCTATGATCTAGCAGTAAACCAAGTTTCTTTCTTTAAAGTAACAAACGCTAATGGTAAACCAACGCTCGTTCAAGTGGATGAACAACAAGCAAGAGAAGAGCTTAAAAACATCCCAGAGCAAACACATACACTTTCTCGTGTTGAACACTTGAAAGAATGCTCAAAAGTATTGAGAAAATTTAATCTTGAAGCATCAGCATTATTCAAATTCAATCGTTCTGATTATGCGAATATGTTGCCACAAGGCAAACAAGAAGTTTCAGCTGTTGCTGCAGAGATTAAACAAATTAAAGAAAAAATCAGTGATGTTACAGTGGTTGGTCATACCGATCCAGAAGGAAGTGCGGCTTATAACCAAAAACTTTCTCTTAAACGTGCAGCGACAGTGAAAAAAGCATTAGCTGCAGGTGGTGTAGATGCAAGCTTAATTACAGCTGAAGGTCGTGGTGAAAGCGAACCGTTAATTGCTGATTGTAAAGCGCGTTTCCCAAGAAATGCGAAAGAGCGTCAAGCTTGTAACCAACCAAACCGTCGTGTAAGCATTGTCGTACACGGTGGCAAGTAGTCACAAAAAGGTAAAACATAAATTATGGCTAACAATAATATAACGTTAAAAATTAATAGCGCTAAAGAAACGCTAGAGACAATTCACTTAAAATCGGGCACGGTAACTGCTATCGCTGCACAAAATAAAGTGAATTATCAATTTATTGATGAAAAAACGGGGTTTGCGCCAGAAAACATTATGATCAAACGCGATGGTAAAGATTTAAAAATTGCGTTTGAAGGTTCTGATATCGAAAACCCAGATTTAATCATCATTAATTACTATGATGAGGACGTAGCCGCTTACAAGGATAGTTTACTTGTAGGTATGCATGAAAATGGTTCAGTCTATCCTTATGTTCCAGAAAGTACATTACAACCAGATGCAGTAACTGAATTAGCAGATCAAGTATCTGCCGGTCAAGCATTGGGTGGTAATCCAATTGGTGCATTCTGGGCATTTAGTCCATTATGGTTATTAGCATTACTTCCACTTGCTATTGCTGGTGTTGCATTAACTAAAGGTGGAAATTTTGGTGGTAGTGACAGTAATAGTAACCCTGGAGATACAACTCCACCAGCTAGACCGGATGTAGAAGCGCAAAGTGATGGTTCAGTAAAAATTACTCCACCATCTGATCCTGACACCAAAAAAGTTGAAATTACCTATACCGATGAAAATGGTAACGACCACACTTCAACAGTAGAAAAAGGTGATGACGGTAAATGGAAAACAACAGATCCTAACTTAGTTGTAGATCCAGATACTGGCGTAGTTACTATTCCTGCTGACAAAGTAAAAGACGGCAGCGAAGTAACAGGTAAAGCGACTGACGAGAGCGGTAATACTGGTGAAGAAGGTAAAACAAACGCTGGTAACAACCCTGATACTACACCTCCGGGTCAACCAGATGTAGACGCAAAAGGCGATGGTTCAGTAGTGATAACCCCACCATCTGATCCTGATACCAAAAAAGTAGAAATCACCTATACAGATGAAGATGGTAACGACCACACTTCAACAGTAGAAAAAGGTGATGACGGCAAATGGAAAACAACTGATCCAAACTTAGTTGTAGATCCAGATACTGGCGTAGTGACTATTCCTGCTGACAAAGTAAAAGATGGCAGCGAAGTAACAGGTAAAGCGACTGACGAAAGTGGCAATACTGGTGAAGAAGGTAAAACAAACGCTGGTAACAATCCTGATACTACACCTCCTGGTCAACCTAGCGTAGACGGGAAAGTCGACGGTTCAGTAGTGGTAACACCACCATCTGATCCTGATACCAAAAAAGTAGAAATCACCTATACAGATGAAGATGGTAACGACCACACTTCAACAGTAGAAAAAGGTGATGACGGTAAATGGAAAACAACTGATCCTAACTTAGTTGTAGATCCAGATACTGGTGTAGTGACTATTCCTGCAGACAAAGTAAAAGATGGCAGCGAAGTAACAGGTAAAGCGACTGACGAAAGTGGTAATACAGGTGAAGAAGGCAAAGGAATTGCTGGCAATAATCCAGGTACTACTACTGATGATAATACACCAACTAATAAAGATTTAACCCCACCAGGCAAACCAGATGTAGAAGCACAAAATGACGGTTCAGTAAAAGTTGCTCCGCCAAAAGATGCTGACACTCAAAAAGTTGATATCAACTATCCAGGTGAAGATGGTGAAGATCACACAGTAACCGTAGAAAAAGATAAAGACGGTAATTGGAAAATCACTAACCCAGATGAAAATCCAGGTGTAACTGTAGATCCTGAAACTGGCATTGTTACCATTCCAGAAGACAAAGTAAAAGATGGCGGTGAAGTAACTGCGACTGCAACTGATAAATCTGGTAATGAAGGTGATAGTGATAGTGCAACAGCAAAAGCACCATTAGTGAAAGCCCCTATCGTTGAGATTCTTGACGGTGGCGACGGTATCTTAAACGCGAAAGAAGTTGAAGATGGCGTTAAAGCTAAGATCACCCTACCAAAAGAAGCCAAAGAAGGTAATATCTTAAAAGTAGATACTGATGGTGATGGCGAGCCAGATCAAACTATCACACTTACAGCTGAAGATATTGCAAATGGCAACGTAGTTATTGACGTACCAGCAAAAGATGTACCACCAAGCGGCGGCACATTAACTGTATCTGCAACCATCACTAATAACGATGGTGCAGTAAGCCCTAAAGGTATGGATCTTTCTAAAGTTGATACTGCAAAACCAACACCAGATGTAGATGCGAACCAAGACGGTTCAGTAACCATCGATCCAGTTGACGAAGATGCAACAGACATTAAAGTAACTTACCCAGGTGAAGATGGTGAAGATCACACGGTAACCGTAGAAAAAGGTGAAGACGGTAAATGGAAAATCACTAATCCAGATGAAAACCCAGGTGTAACCGTAGATCCAGATACAGGTATCGTAACCATTCCACCAGAAGTAGTAAAAGATGGTGGCGAAGTTACAGCAACTGTAACCGATAAAGGCGGTAACACAGGTACAGACAGTGACACTGCAAAAGAGCCTATCGACTTAACCGACAAAGAACCACCACGTGGTCAACCAGGTGTTGAAATTCTTGATGGCGGCGATGGCGTATTGAACGGCAAAGAAGTAGAAGATGGCGTTCAAGTGAAAGTAACTCTGCCAAAAGATGCCAAAGAAGGTGATACAGTAGAAGTCGACACTGATGGCGACGGCCAACCAGATGTGACTAAAACTCTCACACCAGAAGACATCGCAAATGGTGAAATCGTTGTTGACGTACCAGCAGACGACATCCCAGAAACAGGCGGTACACTAAAAGTAACTGCGAAAGTAGTTAATCCAGATGGCGTCGACAGCCCTAAAGGTAGCGACACCACTACAGTTGACACAACGCCACCAGGCAAACCAGATGTAGTAGCGCAACCAGACGGCTCAATCACTGTCGTACCACCAGCAGATGAAGATACTAAAGAAGTAGAAGTAACTTATCCTGGTGAAGATGGTGAAGATCACACTGTAACCGTAGAAAAAGGTGAAGACGGCACTTGGAAGATCACCAACCCAGATGAAAACCCAGGTGTAACCGTAGATCCAGAAACTGGCGTAATCACTATTCCAGAAGATAAAGTGAAAGACGGCGGTGAAGTGACGGGTAAAGCCACTGATGAAGCAGGTAACACAGGTGAAGACGACACTGTAACTGCGGAAGAAAAACCAAACATTCCGAAAGATCCAATCGATACGGTAGCCCCAGGCGCGCCAGATGTGGATGCGAAAGATGATGGTTCAGTGGAAGTAACACCACCTGCAGATAAAGACACCAAAGAAGTGGAAATCACCTACACCGATGAAGACGGTGAAGATCACACTGTAACCGTAGAGAAAGGTGAAGACGGCACTTGGGAAATCACTAACCCAGATGAAAACCCAGGCGTAACCGTAGATCCAGAAACAGGTGTAGTTACTATCCCAGCAGATAAAGTGAAAGACGGCAGCGAAGTAGTAGGTCGTGCAACTGATGAGACTGGTAACACTGGTCCTGAAGATCGTGATACAGCAGGCAACAATCCTGACACTACCGCACCAGCTGCGCCAGATGTAGAAGCGCAAAATGACGGTTCAGTGAAAGTTGCTCCACCAGCTGATGAAGACACCAAAGAAGTAGAAATTACTTACCCAGGTGAAGATGGTGAAGACCACACTGTAACCGTAGAGAAAGGTGAAGACGGCACTTGGAAAATCACTAACCCAGATGAAAACCCAGGTGTAACCGTAGATCCAGAAACTGGCATTGTTACTATTCCAGAAGACAAGGTAAAAGACGGTGGCGAAGTAACTGCAACCGCAACAGACGAAGCTGGCAACACAAGTGAAGGCGATAGCGACACAGCGAAAGCTCCACCTGTAGAAGCCCCTATTGTTGAGATTCTTGATGGCGGTGATGGCATCTTAAATGGTGAAGAAGTGAAAGAAGGCGTTAATGCGAAAATCACCCTACCAAAAGAAGCCAAAGAAGGTAACACAGTAGAAGTGGACACTGACGGTGACGGTCAACCAGATGTAACAGTTACCCTTACAGCAGAAGACATCGCAAAAGGTGAAATCACTGTTGATGTACCAGCAGAAGATGTACCAGCAAGTGGCGGCACATTAACCGTATCTGCAACCATCACTAATAACGATGGCGCAGTAAGCCCTAAAGGTACAGATCAAGCTAAAGTTGACACCACAGCACCAACACCAGATGTAGATGCGAACCAAGACGGTTCAGTAACCATCGATCCAGTGGACGAAGACACTACGGATATGGAAGTAACCTACCCAGGTGAAGACGGTGAAGATCACACGGTAACCGTAGAAAAAGGTGAAGACGGTACTTGGAAAATCACCAACCCAGATGAAAACCCAGGTGTAACTGTAGATCCTGAAACAGGTATCGTAACCATTCCACCAGAAGCAGTAAAAGATGGTGGCGAAGTAACTGTTACTACGAAAGATGAAGCTGGTAACACAGGTACAGACAGCGACACTGCAAAAGAGCCTATCGACTTAACCGACAAAGAACCACCACGTGGTCAACCAGGTGTTGAAATTCTTGACGGCGGCGATGGCGTATTGAACGGCAAAGAAGTCGAAGATGGCGTTCAAGTGAAAGTAACTCTGCCAAACGATGCCAAAGAAGGTGACAAAGTAGAAGTTGACACTGATGGTGACGGCCAACCAGATGTAACTAAAACCTTAACGCCTGAAGATATTGCAAATGGTTCAATCATTGTTGATGTACCAGCAGACGATATCCCAGAAACTGGCGGCACCTTAAAAGTAACTGCAAAAGTGGTAAATCCAGATGGTATTGAAAGTCCGAAAGGCAGCGATACCACAACGGTAGATACAACACCACCAGGCAAACCAGATGTAGTTGCACAACCAGACGGCTCAATCACTGTCGTACCACCAGCAGATGAAGATACTAAAGAAGTAGAAGTAACTTATCCAGGTGAAGATGGTGAAGATCACACCGTAACTGTAGAAAAAGGTGAAGACGGCACTTGGAAAATCACCAACCCAGATGAAAACCCAGGTGTAACCGTAGATCCAGAAACTGGCGTAATCACTATTCCAGAAGATAAAGTGAAAGATGGCGGTGAGGTTACTGGTAAAGCAACAGACGAAGCAGGTAACACAGGTGAAGACGACACTGTAACTGCGGAAGAAAAACCAAACATTCCGAAAGATCCAATCGATACGGTAGCCCCAGGCGCGCCAGATGTGGATGCGAAAGATGATGGTTCAGTGGAAGTAACACCACCTGCAGATAAAGACACCAAAGAAGTGGAAATCACCTACACCGATGAAGACGGTGAAGATCACACTGTAACCGTAGAGAAAGGTGAAGACGGCACTTGGGAAATCACTAACCCAGATGAAAACCCAGGCGTAACCGTAGATCCAGAAACAGGTGTAGTTACTATCCCAGCAGATAAAGTGAAAGACGGCAGCGAAGTAGTAGGTCGTGCAACTGATGAGACTGGTAACACTGGTCCTGAAGATCGTGATACAGCAGGCAACAATCCTGACACTACCGCACCAGCTGCGCCAGATGTAGAAGCGCAAAATGACGGTTCAGTGAAAGTTGCTCCACCAGCTGATGAAGACACCAAAGAAGTAGAAATTACTTACCCAGGTGAAGATGGTGAAGACCACACTGTAACCGTAGAGAAAGGTGAAGACGGCACTTGGAAAATCACTAACCCAGATGAAAACCCAGGTGTAACCGTAGATCCAGAAACTGGCATTGTTACTATTCCAGAAGACAAGGTAAAAGACGGTGGCGAAGTAACTGCAACCGCAACAGACGAAGCTGGCAACACAAGTGAAGGCGATAGCGACACAGCGAAAGCTCCACCTGTAGAAGCCCCTATTGTTGAGATTCTTGATGGCGGTGATGGCATCTTAAATGGTGAAGAAGTGAAAGAAGGCGTTAATGCGAAAATCACCCTACCAAAAGAAGCCAAAGAAGGTAACACAGTAGAAGTGGACACTGACGGTGACGGTCAACCAGATGTAACAGTTACCCTTACAGCAGAAGACATCGCAAAAGGTGAAATCACTGTTGATGTACCAGCAGAAGATGTACCAGCAAGTGGCGGCACATTAACCGTATCTGCAACCATCACTAATAACGATGGCGCAGTAAGCCCTAAAGGTACAGATCAAGCTAAAGTTGACACCACAGCACCAACACCAGATGTAGATGCGAACCAAGACGGTTCAGTAACCATCGATCCAGTGGACGAAGACACTACGGATATGGAAGTAACCTACCCAGGTGAAGACGGTGAAGATCACACGGTAACCGTAGAAAAAGGTGAAGACGGTACTTGGAAAATCACCAACCCAGATGAAAACCCAGGTGTAACTGTAGATCCAGAAACAGGTGTTGTAACCATTCCACCAGAAGCAGTAAAAGATGGCGGCGAAGTAACTGTTACGACTACAGATGAAGCTGGTAACACAGGTACAGACAGCGACACTGCAAAAGAGCCTATCGACTTAACCGACAAAGAACCACCACGTGGTCAACCAGGTGTTGAAATTCTTGACGGCGGCGATGGCGTATTGAACGGCAAAGAAGTCGAAGATGGCGTTCAAGTGAAAGTAACTCTGCCAAACGATGCCAAAGAAGGTGACAAAGTAGAAGTTGACACTGATGGTGACGGCCAACCAGATGTAACTAAAACCTTAACGCCTGAAGATATTGCAAATGGTTCAATCATTGTTGATGTACCAGCAGACGATATCCCAGAAACTGGCGGCACCTTAAAAGTAACTGCAAAAGTGGTAAATCCAGATGGTATTGAAAGTCCGAAAGGCAGCGATACCACAACGGTAGATACAACACCACCAGGCAAACCAGACGTAGTAGCACAACCAGATGGTTCAATTACGGTTGCACCACCAGCAGATGAAGATACTAAAGAAGTAGAAGTAACTTATCCAGGTGAAGATGGTGAAGATCACACTGTAACTGTTGAAAAAGATGACGACGGCACGTGGAAAATCACTAACCCAGATGAAAACCCAGGTGTAACCGTAGATCCAGAAACTGGCGTAATCACTATTCCAGAAGATAAAGTGAAAGATGGCGGTGAGGTTACTGGTAAAGCAACAGACGAAGCAGGTAACACAGGTGAAGACGACACAACCACAGCGGAAGAAAAACCAAACATTCCGAAAGATCCAATCGATACGGTAGCCCCAGGCGCGCCAGATGTGGATGCGAAAGATGATGGTTCAGTGGAAGTAACACCACCTGCAGATAAAGACACCAAAGAAGTGGAAATCACCTACACCGATGAAGACGGTGAAGATCACACTGTAACCGTAGAGAAAGGTGAAGACGGCACTTGGGAAATCACCAACCCAGATGAAAACCCAGGCGTAACCGTAGATCCAGAAACAGGTGTAGTTACTATCCCAGCAGATAAAGTGAAAGACGGCAGCGAAGTAGTAGGTCGTGCAACAGATGAAGCAGGCAACGTAGGCCCAGAAGATCGCGACACAGCGAAAGATCCATCTGAATCAGATGCTGATGCCGACGCAGATGCAGACGCAGACGCTGATGCTGATGCAGACGCCGATGCTGATGCTGATGCAGATGCCGACGCTGATGCAGACGCTGATGCAGACGCTGATGCAGATGCCGACGCTGACGCAGACGCAGATGCTGATGCAGATGCCGATGCGGACGCTGATGCAGATGCAGATGCTGATGCCGACGCCGATGCGGATGCGGATGCGGATGCCGATGCTGATGCTGATGCTGATGCCGATGCCGACGCCGATGCCGACGCCGATGCAGACGCCGACGCCGACGCTGATGCAGATGCGGACGCCGATGCGGATGCTGACGCAGACGCCGATGCAGACGCCGACGCTGACGCAGATGCCGATGCTGACGCTGACGCAGATGCTGACGCTGATGCGGACGCAGATGCCGATGCAGATGCAGACGCAGATGCTGATGCAGACGCCGACGCTGATGCAGACGCAGATGCTGATGCCGACGCTGATGCCGATGCAGACGCTGATGCTGACGCCGATGCAGATGCGGACGCCGACGCTGATGCAGATGCCGATGCTGACGCAGATGCCGATGCTGATGCTGACGCCGATGCTGACGCTGATGCAGACGCGGATGCTGATGCAGACGCCGATGCAGATGCTGACGCAGACGCCGACGCTGACGCAGATGCTGACGCAGACGCTGACGCAGACGCTGATGCTGATGCAGATGCCGATGCTGACGCTGATGCCGACGCAGATGCAGATGCTGATGCCGACGCAGATGCAGATGCTGATGCGGACGCCGATGCTGATGCCGACGCGGACGCTGATGCAGACGCAGATGCAGACGCTGATGCCGATGCCGACGCAGACGCTGATGCCGATGCAGACGCAGATGCTGATGCAGACGCCGACGCTGATGCAGACGCAGATGCTGATGCGGACGCTGATGCCGACGCAGACGCGGATGCTGATGCTGACGCTGATGCAGATGCGGACGCCGATGCTGATGCAGACGCCGACGCTGATGCCGATGCTGACGCTGATGCAGATGCCGATGCAGACGCTGACGCCGATGCAGACGCCGACGCCGACGCTGATGCTGATGCTGATGCAGACGCAGACGCCGATGCAGATGCAGATGCAGATGCAGACGCTGACGCTGATGCAGATGCGGATGCCGACGCTGATGCTGACGCAGATGCCGATGCCGATGCCGACGCTGATGCCGATGCAGATGCTGATGCAGACGCCGACGCTGATGCAGACGCAGACGCGGACGCAGATGCTGACGCAGATGCCGACGCCGATGCCGATGCCGATGCGGACGCCGATGCTGATGCCGACGCCGATGCAGACGCTGATGCAGATGCCGATGCCGATGCGGACGCCGATGCTGATGCGGACGCTGATGCTGATGCCGACGCAGACGCAGATGCTGACGCAGATGCCGACGCCGATGCCGATGCCGATGCGGACGCTGATGCCGACGCCGATGCAGACGCTGATGCAGATGCCGATGCCGATGCCGATGCGGACGCCGATGCTGATGCGGACGCCGATGCTGATGCCGACGCCGATGCAGATGCTGATGCGGACGCCGATGCTGATGCCGACGCAGATGCTGACGCAGACGCCGACGCTGATGCCGACGCAGATGCTGATGCGGACGCTGATGCCGACGCCGACGCTGATGCTGATGCAGACGCTGATGCCGATGCAGATGCCGATGCCGACGCCGACGCAGATGCCGATGCAGACGCTGACGCAGATGCCGATGCAGACGCTGACGCAGATGCGGACGCTGATGCAGACGCAGACGCTGATGCAGATGCTGATGCCGACGCCGATGCTGATGCGGACGCAGACGCCGATGCTGACGCTGATGCAGACGCTGACGCAGATGCCGACGCTGATGCCGATGCCGATGCCGATGCAGACGCTGATGCAGACGCTGACGCTGACGCCGATGCAGACGCCGATGCAGACGCAGATGCTGATGCAGATGCCGACGCTGATGCTGACGCTGACGCAGACGCTGATGCCGACGCAGATGCAGATGCGGACGCTGATGCAGATGCCGACGCTGATGCCGACGCTGACGCCGATGCGGATGCCGACGCGGATGCTGATGCCGACGCTGACGCCGATGCGGATGCCGACGCCGATGCCGATGCGGATGCCGATGCTGACGCCGATGCTGATGCTGATGCAGATGCGGATGCCGATGCTGATGCTGACGCCGATGCAGACGCTGATGCAGATGCAGACGCTGATGCAGATGCAGACGCAGATGCAGACGCCGATGCCGATGCAGACGCTGATGCTGATGCCGACGCCGATGCAGATGCTG
This sequence comes from Avibacterium avium, assembly GCF_900454535.1. Lineage (GTDB taxonomy): Bacteria > Pseudomonadota > Gammaproteobacteria > Enterobacterales > Pasteurellaceae > Avibacterium > Avibacterium avium. The sequence goes on along the minus strand of NZ_UGSP01000001.1, from coordinate 266,539 downwards.
ATGCGGACGCCGATGCCGACGCTGATGCAGACGCTGACGCAGACGCAGATGCAGATGCTGATGCTGATGCTGATGCCGACGCTGACGCAGATGCGGACGCAGATGCGGACGCTGATGCAGATGCAGACGCTGATGCAGACGCCGATAAGAACGAATTACCAGTAGCGAATGCAGATACAGATACTGCAACTACAGCAGAACCTGCGACAGGTAACGTAATCACAGGTGAAGGCACAAACGAAGGCACAGCTAATGCGGATAGCGATCCTGATAGCCAACCACAACCATTGGAAGTAACTAAAGTAACTGTAAATGGTCAGGATACAGAAGTTCCTAAAGATGGTGTAGCTACAGTTCAATTGATGAACGGTGATGAAACAGTAGGTACATTGGTAATTGGTAAAGATGGTAACTACATTGTTACACCGAAAGAGGGTTACACAGGCGAATTGCCACAAATCACTTACACAATCAGTGATGGCAAAGATACTGCAACATCAACATTAACAGTAACTAACAACAACCCTGTTAATCAGCCGCCTCAACCGCAAGCAGATACAGGAGCAGCGACTACGGAAACCCCTGCAACTGGCAACGTATTGACTAACGATACTGACCCAGATAGAGGTCCATCAGCATTAACAGTAACCAAAGTAACTGTAAATGGTCAGGATACAGTTGTTCCTAAAGACGGTGTTGCTACAGTTCAATTGATGAACGGTGATGAAATAGTGGGTACCTTGGTAATTGACAAAGATGGTAAGTACATTGTTACACCGAAAGAGGGTTACACAGGTGAATTGCCAGAAATCACTTACACTGTAAGCGATGGCCAAGACACTGCGACATCAACATTAACAGTAACCAACAACAACCCTGTTAATGAGCCACCAGTAGCTCGACCTGATACAGATACTGCAACTACAGCAGATCCTGCGAGAGGTAACGTAATCACTGGTGAAGGCACAAACGAAGGCACAACTAATGCGGATAGAGATCCTGATAGCCAACCAGATCCATTAAAAGTAACTAAAGTTGTTATTGATGGCCGTGAAACAGAAGTAACTCCGGGTGCGTACTCAACAACAGCTCAGTTAACCAAAGATGGCGTAATCGTAGGTACGTTGGTAATCGGTAGCGATGGTAACTACATTGTTTCACCTGCTGAAGGTTATACCGGTGAATTGCCACAAATCACTTACACAATCAGTGATGGCAAAGACACTGCGACATCAACATTAACAGTAACTAACCAAAATGTTGATAACAAACCGCCAGTAGCGCAAAATGACACAGGTACTGCAACTACTGCAAATCCTGCGACAGGTAATGTGTTGAATAATGATAGCGATCCAGACAATGGACCGACATCACCATTAACAGTAACCAAAGTAACCATTAACGGCCAACCAACAAACGTGCCGACCAATGGCGATAAAGTTACCGTTGATCTGATGAAAGATGGTCAAAAAGTAGGTACGCTAGAAATCCAAAAAGACGGTACTTATAAAGTAACGCCTGAAGAAGATTACGTTGGTGATTTACCAGTGATCAACTACACCATTACTGATGGCAAAGCGGATGCGAATGCAACATTAACCGTAACTAACGGCAATGTAGCGAACCAACCGCCAGTGGCGAACCCTGATGTTGATAAAGCAACAACAGATGTTCCTGCACAAGGTAACGTGATTACAGGTAAAAACGCAACTCGTGCTGATAATGGTGCAGATACAGATACTGATGGCCCATCATCATTAACCGTAACGAAAGTAACCGTTAATGGCGTAGATACAACAGTTTCTGCAAGTGGCTCAACATCAGTTGACTTGATGCAAGGTGGTACGAAAGTAGGTACATTAGAAATCCAAAGCAATGGTACTTATAAAGTAACGCCAGTAGATGGTTACACAGGTACTTTACCAGTGATCAACTACACCATTACTGATGGTAAAGCAGATGCCCGATCTACATTGACTGTAACCAACGAAAATGTAGAGAAAGATGGTCACTTTATCCTTGGCAGAGATGGCAACGACACTATCAGAGTGAATCCGTCAGCGATTGATGGCCCAAGTGAAACCAAACCAGCAAGCTTGGCAACTGAAGGTGAAACAACCAACCAAGCAGACGTTGTGATTGGTGATCAAGGTGGTACGAATTCCATCGTGAAACCAGGTGGTGATTACAATGCAGTAGTATTGTTTGACGTTACTCGTTCGATGGGTAATCCAGACTCTATCTGGAGAACAGTTAAAGCAGCAGTGAAAGAGCTGATTACTAAACTCGGTAATCATGATGGTACGGTGAATTTCGAGCTGGTAACGTTTGCTCAAGATGCAGAGGTAGTAACGAAGTACTCTAACTTTACTGCAGCAGATGCTCAAGAGTTGAACAGAAGAATTGACTCTTGGTCAACTCCTAGTGAGGCATCGCGAGACACTCGAGTGTATGACGGCCATACTTCATACTCTTCAGCGTTTAACAAAGCAAATGCGTTCTTCACTGAAGCGATGAGTGGTGGCGAAACACGGAACTATGAAAATGTAACTTACCTCATTTCTGATGGTGACCCATCTTGGGATACCCCAGCAACCGCATTTGCTGCATACGACCCTGTTGCTGCAGTATCGAAAGTTCATGCGATTGGTATTACTGGTGTAACAAATAGTCCATTTGATAGGACAAAACCAGGCGATAATAGAGCGCACATCTTGGATTACTTTGATAACACACCAGCTGATGGTGGTGAAGCGACTGTTCCAAGTAGCCCATTGGTGGACTTCCCGAACTGGCGTCCTGCTGCAATGGAAGGCCATAAAGCGGGCGAAGCAACTCTGATTGACGGTAACAACCTTTCTGGCTTGAGCACTGCATTAGAAACTGGTGGCACTGAAGTAGTTACCTCTACTGGTGGTGATGACACTATCTACGGTGGTGATGGTAACGATGTGATCTTCGGTGATGTGATCGATACTTCTGGTTCTGGTATGAACTGGAGCGATACTCAGAAAGAAGCATACGATTATCTCCAAGAAAACTGGAAAGACGTGCTTTCAAACAACGCAACAGGTGGTAACGACACCATCAACGGCGGTGCAGGTGACGACATCATCATCGGCGGAGGCGGTGACGACACCCTAACTGGTGGCGAAGGCGCTGATAAGTTTGTGTACAACCTAAACGGCGGAAACGGTAGAGATACCATCACTGACTTCGGTGCTGATGACAAACTTGTGTTTGCAGGCGTGAATGATGCATCATCATTCAAATTGTTACACGATGCTCGCTTTGATGTTGGTTCACAGACATTGACCTTCAAGTCAGGTGATAGCAACCAGTACAACAGCGTAACAGTTAATGGTGTAAACAGCTTAGAAGATTTATTAGCTAAGTCTGAATTCATCATCTAATCATTATCTTCCACCTGTTGGAAGCAATAAAACGCTTAACAAAGCCCACCCTCGCGGTGGGCTTTTTATTTACCCCAATAAACCTCATATAAAAAGGGCGTATTGCATACGCCCCAATAACACAATTCCCCAAATCTCCCTCAATAATATCCACCAATACCCCGTAGGGGCGGACCGATGTGTCCGCCCACCATTCAACACAACCACTATTTAACACAACCACCCATTCGGGCTGGCACATAGGCCAGCCCCTACAAATCATCAAAACATTAAAAAAAGAGCGGTGAAAAATTTCAAAATTTCCCACCGCTCTTTTGCGTTTCAACATTATTTAAACCAAACGTAGGGTGGGCTAAAGCCCACCGCATAGAAAAAACACATCAAAAAATGGTAGGCTAAAGCCCCCCAACGAATCTTTCAATATCCACCAATGCCCGATGATCTCGTAGGGGCGTATTGCATACGCCCCAATAACACAATTCCCCAAATCTCTTTGTACTCGCCCGAATAGAAATCAAGGGAAGAAGCCCTTTCTATTGTTGTTCACTGGAAAAGGTGCTAGGATCGGTTCAATATTCGTTCAAGTCTATTAGAGAGAAGCCAAATGTTTAAAGAAAAAGGTTATGATGAATTTTTAGCGGAAAAAATCCGCCGTGGCGATGAGGATTTTAAGGCTGGTAATGTTATTTCATTAGCGGAATCCAAAGAAGATATTCGCCAATTGATTGAACAAAAATCGAAAGAATTAGCGATGGCAGAGCGTGAATTTTTGATTTATGGCTAAAGTCATTCTCTCTGGTAATGCACAACAAGATTTGCGTGATATTATCGCGAATATAATTGAATACACTGGTTATGAAAATAGTGGAATAAAACTTGCAGATGATATTTTCAACAAAATTGATGTTATTGCCTATATTCCTGAAGGAGCTGGAAGGCTTCGCGCGTTCCATCATTGCGCATTCGACCGATAGCTTGGGGCATAAAGGCGATAAGTTCAAAAGTTTTGTTAAATTCTTGTTGTAATTTTTGCGGCGTGGAAATAAAGCCAGTGAACTCATAAACACTGGCTAGAATCTCATCAATATCATTTAGGGCTAAATCAGATAAAATGATATTAGTCATAAGCTCCACCGAGCAAGGCTTCTTCTTGTTTGGCGAGTTCTGCTGCTTTTCGTTCAATCGTTGCCTGCCATTTTGCATTAGCTTGCTCAAGGGTAAAAACACGCCCCGCTTTAAAATCTTCATCAGCACGGCGGATTTTTTCCGCTAAAAATTCATCATAACCTTTTTCTTTAAACATTTGGTTTCTCTCTAATAGACTTGAACGAATATTGAACCGATCCTAGCACCTTTTCCATTGAACAACAACAGATTCAAGGGGCTTTAGTGCGTAGGGTAGACTTTAGCCCACCGAATAGAAAAATTACATTAAAGACGGCGAGTTAAGGACTACTCTACTTTACCTTTTATGTACCTAAATTTTGCGGTTTTCCCACCGCACTTTTCCCCCTAACTCTACAAAAAATCTGTTAAAATATCCCCACTTCAACGAATGATTAGCTAAGGATACGGTTATCGAAAATTGGCAGCGGGGCTTTGTTTTGCATCGCAGGGCGTACAGCGAAACAAGTTTATTGGTGGATTTGTTTACGGAAGAAACGGGGCGTTTGACGGTGATTGCGAAAGGGGCGAGAACAAAGCGTTCAGCGTGGAAAAGCATTTTGCAGCCGTTTACGCCGTTGCTTCTGCGTTGGACTGGAAAGGGGGAGCTAAAAACCCTGACTAAAGCCGAAGCGGCATCGCTCACTTTGCCAATGCAGCCTACGGCGCTTTATAGCGGTTTTTATGTGAATGAGTTGCTGATGCGTTTGTTGGCCGTTGAAACTCCTTATCCTGAGATTTTCCAAGACTATCTAAAATGTATTACGGGCTTGGCGAGTGTGTCTGAGTCTGTCGAACCAAGTCTGCGAACCTTTGAATTTCAATTACTTACAGCAATGGGCTATGGCATTGATTTTTGCCATTGTGCAGGTTCAGGCGAGCCTGTCGATGAAAATATGACCTATCGTTATCGCGAAGAAAAAGGCTTTATTGCTTCTTTAATTAAGGATAATCTCACTTTTTATGGCAGAGAACTGCTGGCGTTTGAGCGGCGAGAGTTTCACGATCAGGCGGTGTTGCAAGCTGCGAAACGCTTTATTCGCATTGCCTTGAAGCCTTATTTAGGCAGTAAGCCTTTGAAAAGTCGAGAATTATTCACCCAACATATTTTGTATCAGAAATAACCTATGGCATTACTTTACTCCCCGAAAAAAGTGGAAAAAAAACACCGCACTTTTACTGCGCAAGTGCAAGATTTAGATTATCAAGGGCTAGGCGTGGCGAAGATTCAAGGTAAAACGTGGTTTATCGAAAATGCGCTGCCTGATGAAAAAGTGCAGGTCGAGGTGTTGGAAGAAAAGCGTCAATATGGCAAAGGGGTTGCGAAAAAATGGTTGCAAACTAGCCCACAGCGTGTGCAGCCTGCTTGTGCGCATTATGCAAAATGTGGTGGCTGCCAAACTCAGCATATTCTCTTGGCAATGCAGCGGGAAGTTAAAGAGCGCGCCTTATTTCAGCGTTTAACGAAATTGCAAGCTGAACCTATCACCTTAATGCCCCGAATTGTGGGCAGCCAATGGCATTATCGCCGCCGTTTGCGCTTGAGTATAAATTGGGATAAAAAGCAGGGGCTGCGCATTGGTTTTCGGCAAAAAAATTCGCAAAATATTGAGCCAGTGCAATCTTGCCTTGTGATTGAAACGGCACTCAATCATTTGTTGCCAAAAATCACCGCACTTTTGCAAAACTGGTCTAACCCGAAAAATTTAGGTCATATTGAACTGGTGCGAGCGGATAATGGTGTGGCATTATTGCTACGTCATCAAAAAAATTTGGCAGAAAACGACCGCACTTTGTTACTTGAGTTTGCTCGCCAAGAGCGCTTAATGCTGTTCGTGCAAGATGATGTGCAAATCCAGCAGCTTTATGGCGAAAGCCCTTATTATGAATTGAACAATGGGCAACGGCTGCATTTTGATGTGCGTGATTTTATTCAGATTAACTCGCAACTCAATCAAGCAATGATTAACACTGCGCTAGATTGGCTTGAGTTAAATGCCCAAGATCAGGTGCTGGATTTATTCTGCGGAATGGGCAATTTCACCTTGCCTATAAGCCGTCAAGCCAAGCAAGTGGTGGGCGTAGAAGGCGTGGCGGAAATGGTGCAGAAAGCGACACAAAATGCGGAACGAAATGGCTGTAAAAATGTCCAATTTTATCAAGGCGATCTGGCTCAATCTTTTGCGGAACAACAATGGGCAAGCCAAGCATTTAGTAAGATTTTGCTCGATCCCCCACGCACGGGTGCGGCATTTGCAATGCCATTTTTGTGTCAGTTACAGGCAGAAAAAGTGTTGTATGTATCTTGCAATCCCGCAACGCTCGTGCGCGATGCACAAATGTTGTTGCAAGCAGGCTATCAATTAACCCAAGTGGCAATGATCGATATGTTCCCGAATACGGGGCATTTGGAGAGCATTACTCTCTTTGAACGGAAATAATAAATAGGAAGGCGTTATGGTTGCTGTTCGAGGTTCACACCTACTTAACCCGAAAGATTTTGTGATTGAGCAATGGAGCGAAAGCTTAGGGCTTTCTTCTGAGCTGGCAGAGAAGTTGGTGCTGGCTTGGCATTATTCGCAAGATAAAATCCAGCAGCACCAAAACACGGTGGAAAATCCGCAGCTGCATTGTTCGCTATTTTCAGGGGTGGAAATGGTGGAAATTTTGCACAGCCTGAATATGGATAGCGAAAGCCTGATCACGGCAATGATTTATCCTGTGGTGAGCCATAATATCGTTGCGCTGGAGCAAATTAGCGAAGATTTTGGCACGGCGATTAGCAAGCTGGTGAAAGGCGTGCTGGAAATGGATAACATTCGCCAGTTAAACGCGAGCCATTCTGCCAATTCCCTGCAAGTGGACAATGTGCGCCGTATGCTGTTGGCGATGGTGGACGATTTCCGTTGCGTGATTATCAAACTGGCTGAACGCATTGCCTTTTTGCGTGATGCGGAAAATTGCTGTTCGGAAGAAGAGAAAGTGCTGGCAGCAAAAGAATGTGCCAATATTTATGCACCTCTTGCCAATCGTTTAGGAATTGGGCAACTGAAATGGGAGCTGGAAGATTATTGCTTCCGCTATTTGCACCCTGAACAGTATCGAATGATTGCCAAGTTGTTGAAAGAACGCCGTTTAGATCGTGAGCAATATATTGCAGATTTTGTGGCAGATCTCACTCGCTATTTACAAGAAAATATCGATCAAGTGGAAGTGTATGGCCGCCCGAAACATATTTATAGCATTTGGCGGAAAATGCAGAAAAAACACTTAGAATTTAGTGATTTATATGATGTTCGCGCGGTGCGCGTGATCGTTCAAAAACTGCAAGATTGTTATTCTGCCCTTGGCATTGTGCATACCCACTTTAAACATTTACCGAAAGAATTTGATGATTATGTGGCAAACCCGAAACCGAACGGCTATCAATCCATTCATACCGTAGTGTTGGGCAAAGGCGGCAAACCCGTGGAAGTGCAAATTCGCACCCAACAAATGCACGATGATGCCGAGCTTGGCGTGGCGGCACACTGGAAATATAAAGAGGGTGTAACAGGGCGTTCTGCCTATGAAGATAAAATTGCGTGGTTGCGTAAATTATTAGCGTGGCAAGATGATATTACCGATTCTGGCGAAGTGATTGCCGAGTTGCGCAGCCAAGTGTTTGATGATCGGGTTTATGTGTTTACCCCAAAAGGCGAAGTGATCGACCTGCCTACAGGCTCAACGCCGTTGGATTTTGCTTATGCCATTCATAGTGAAATCGGGCATCGTTGCATTGGCGCGAAAGTGGGCGGACGCATTGTGCCCTTTACTTATCAGCTGCAAATGGGCGATCAAATTGAAATCATCACGCAAAAAACGCCAAATCCAAGCCGAGATTGGCTTAATCCGAATTTAGGTTTCACTAACACCAGCAAATCGCGCGCTAAAATTGCGGCGTGGTTTAAGAAATTAGATCGCGATAAAAATATTCCAGCAGGTAAAGAGCTGTTAGAAAATGAAATTGCACGTTTAGGCATTGCACTCAAGCAAGTGGAGCAGTATGCCTTGCCACGTTATAATCTGAAAAATTTAGAAGATTTGTATGCAGGCATTGGCGGCGGCGATATTCGCCTTAATCAGCTGATTAACTTTTTGCAAAGCAAACTGATTAAAACCACGCCACAAGAAACCGATGAACAGATTTTACGCCACGTTGCACAGAAAAGTGCGGTGAATTCTGCGCAAAAAAATGCGTCAAAAGGCTATGTGATCGTAGAAGGTGTGGGCAACTTAATGCACCACATCGCGCGCTGTTGCCAGCCAATTCCCGGTGATGACATTGTGGGCTACATCACAATGGGGCGTGGCATTTCTATTCATCGTAGTGATTGTGAACAGTTTTTGGAATTGCAAGCCAGCCACCCAGAACGCGTGGTGGAATCCATTTGGGGCGAGAGCTATGCCAGCGGTTTCCGCATTAGTATTCGCATTATCGCCAGTGATCGCCACGGCTTGTTGCGTGATATTACCACCGTGTTGGCTAATGAAAAGATCAGCGTGCTAGGCGTATCAAGCCGTACGGATACGAAAAAACAAATCGCCACGATGGATATGGAAATTGAGCTAAACAACGTGCAAATGCTGAGTAAAATCCTCGCTCGTTTAGCAAAATTAGATGATGTGATCGAAGCAAAACGTTTATAAGAAAAGCGGTTATAAGCAAAAATAAGTGCGGTGGTTTTTCGTGTAATTTTGTTGCGATTAAAGCGAAAAATTGAGTTATCCCATTCAATAAGTTAATAAGGAAAGAAAATTGGAAAAAACAACGGGCTTGACCCATTTAATCAAATCCACAGGCTATTCAATGCAAGGCTTAAAAAGTGCTTTCAAAAACGAAACCGCCTTTCGCCACGAAGTATTTTGTGCGTGCATTTTAATCCCTTTGGCGTTTTTCTTGGCTGACGACAAAATCGAATTAATCTTAATGATTGGTTCAGTGTTGTTGGTGTTAGCAGTAGAATTGCTCAACAGCGCGGTTGAAGCCGTGGTGGATCGCATTGGCACGGAACATCACGAACTTTCAGGACGCGCGAAAGATCAAGGCTCAGCCGCCGTGTTTGTCACGTTGATTATCGTTGCGCTAACCTGGGGCGGGATCTTATTCTTTTAATGTCATTACTCACTGAGCAAAGGAAAACTAGGGAAAACCTTTATTATCAGTAAAATACAGAAGTGCGGTGAAAATTTGTTGAATTTTTTCACCGCACTTTTATTTATTATGCCTGCTTAGTTAGAGCATAAATAATGCTAAGAATAACACCGCAAGCACCATTCCTAAGCCAGTACGTTTGACAATTTCCACTGGGCTAACCATTGCTAGGCCAGCGCATACAATGGTTACGCCAGCAATAGGGGAAGCGGTGCGTCCGATAGCCCCTGCGATAGCCGCTGCCATACCAAGATTTAAGTGGGTATAGCCTAATTCTACCGCGTGTGGTGTTACCGCCGTGTTGAAAGCAATGGCTGCCGCATCGCCAGAACCGGTGAGCAAGCCCATTAAGAATGGCCCGATGGTTGCGCCCCAGCGTACGAATTCGTTGGAATGTTTAAGGAACTCAATCGCACTGTCAATGGCGCCGGTGGATTTTAATCCTGCCACAAAAACGCTGGCGGAAATAATGATACCTAGCACGTTTGCATAAGCGCTGCCCATTCCGTTAAAGAATTCTTCGGTAATTTTCGCTGGGGAAACTCGGGTGACGATAATGGCGTAAATTGCACCAATTAACATTGCTTGTGGCACGCCCATTTTTGTCCACGCCAGCGCAGGGATTTCTTGTAAAGACGTACCGCCGATCACCAAAATCACCAACGGTAATAAAGGCGCAATGGCAAAAAGGAGGTTCGATTTTTGGAAAGATTGTTCCGCTTCTTTCGCTTCAGCTAAATAGGCTTGACGGTGTTCTTCACCGTAATCTTTCAACATTAATGCAACCAAGGTCAGTGAAACTGCCGCAATCGCTCCTGCGATCATTGTGTAAGGCGCGTGAGATAAGTTCACTTGCGTAATGGTTAAGTTGGACATTTCCGCGATCATTGCAGAATGAGAAGAGCCCGGACTCATCATTGAGCCGAACGTTCCTGCCAAAATCGCAGCCCCCGCGGTGGCTGGGCGTACGCCAGCACTTTTTAGCACGGGGATTAAAGTTGCGCCAACTGCAGCGGCACAACCAGCCGCAGAAGGGATCGCGATATTAATAAAGAAGGTGATCACCGTGGCAAAAGGGATTAAGAAAAATCTGAGTCCTGAAAGCGGCTTCGTCATTAAATGCACCAGATGGGTGTCGCATTTTGTGTATTTCATTACATAAGCAAAACCCATACTAGAACAGATCGCCATAATCAAGCCGCCGCTGGTCATTGATTTTGCAAAAGCGTCGAATGCGCCCATTGGGTTTAGAGTGAGCAGGGACATCATCAACCCCAAGCCAATTAATACGGTGCGCGTTTCATATTTTTTTACCAGTAAATAAACCGCAGCGATAACGCCCAAAATCGCTACAAAAGATTTAAGTTCAAGCATTTTTCTTCTCCTTAGTAATCAAAGGTAACATCGCTTGCATAGCGTTCGCATTGTCCATTTTTGCTGAATTTTAGCACCGCACTTTGCTGTGCTTCGCTAATATCCAGCACTTTGGCTTGATTGCCTTGAATCTGTAATGCCGTACCTTCAGGTAAGGCGTAAACGTGCGATTCAGGATTGACAATCAAAAATTCCGCCAAGCGTTCTTCACGGCTTTCACCGTTATGCCCTGCAATTTTGCCAGAAATAAAGTGTGGATTAATTTGATGTGGGAAAAGATTTAAGGCGTCAAAGGAAGGCGGATAAAGAATTGGCATATCATTGGTGGTCATAATGGTTTTGCCTGCCACATTTGCCCCGGCGCTCCAGCCAAAATAAGGCGTGCCTTGTTGCACTTTTTGACGAATGGCGTCTAATAAATGGTGTTCATACAATCCATTGATTAGGCAGAATGTGTTACCACCGCCAATGGCGACCACATCAGCTTGCTCAATAATATCTAAATGACGCTTGCCACGATGGACAGAAACCACGTCCATTTCTAGCTCTGCCAAGGCTTGTTGCACCAGCGTTTCATACTCATCATAACTACGGCTCACACCTGCATAAGGTACAAATCCAATAGTTTTTCCTTTGTATGTAGAAAGAAAGCTTTTCAGCCACGGCATACAATGCACGAGATAACCCGTATTTTGGTATTTAGAACCGCTCATTAAAAGCATATTTTTCATTCTTGCCTCCTTGTTGAATATAATGCATAAGAGTAAGGAATGATTACTCTTTATGAGTATTATGCGTTGTTAGATCAGGAAAAGAGAATGAAATTTACAATAAAAAGGCAGTTTTTTTGAGCAATATCACAAAAAATCCATCTAGTTAGAATAGATGGATTAAAAGAGAGGTGATTTTTTTAGGAATTTTGTGTTTTAGCGCTTTAATTTAACCTTTTCCACCGCGTGATTTGCGCCCTTAGTTAAAATTAAATTGGCGCGTTCACGGGTCGGCAGAATATTTTCTCGCAGGTTTTTGCCGTTGATGTCTTCCCAAATTTTGCTCGCTGTGGCAACGGCTTCTTGCTCGGAAAGGCTAGCATAGTGTTTAAAGTAAGAATCAGGATTATTAAAGGCACTTTGGCGAAATTTAAGAAAACGGCGAATGTACCATTCTTTTAATAGGCTTTCTTCCGCATCAACATAAATAGAAAAATCGACAAAATCAGAAACAAAGACTTGATTTGTATTGCTATTTCCTCGTTGTAGTACATTCAATCCTTCTAAAATAAGAATGTCGGGCTGATCAACATAATCAAACTGATCAGGCACAATATCGTAAGTTAAATGAGAATAAATCGGCGCACTCACATTGCGTTTGCCTGATTTTATATCAGCCAAGAAATGGATCAGGCGTTGCGTATCATAAGAAACAGGAAAGCCTTTCTTTTGTAACAGGTTATCTTTTTTGAGTTTTTCTAAAGGATATAAAAAGCCATCGGTGGTGATGAGATCCACTTTACGCACTTGTGGCCAGTTAGATAAGAGTGATTGCAAAATCCGCGCGGAAGTACTTTTCCCCACCGCAACACTGCCTGCAATGCTGATAATATAAGGGGTTCTTTGTTTATCCCCACCAAGAAAACGGGTTAAAACAGTCTGACGGCGCAGATTTTCTTCAATATAGTAGTTAATTAAACGCGCCAACGGCAGATAAATAGTGCTAACTTCATCTAATGACAGATCTTCGTTAATCCCTAGCAAAGGCTTGAGATCTTGTTCGGTGAGTTTTAATGGAACGGATTTGCGTAATTCTGCCCATTGCTGGCGATCAAAAGAAAGAAAGGGCGTTAATTGCTCATTTAATAAAGTTGAATCAGAAAATGCCACAATGTTGTCTTCATATTTATAGAATGTTGAATAGAAATATACCCTATAAATTTGCTTATGATTAGTGAAATTTAGAATAAATTGGCACTTTTTTTATAAATTTTGTGCATTTTGACTGATAAATAGCCGAACAATAAAAAAAATCTATTTTTTTTCAAAAAAAACCTTGTCAGTGATAAAAATTTCCCTATAATACGCCTCACTTGCTTACGACGCCGACTTAGCTCAGTAGGTAGAGCAACTGACTTGTAATCAGTAGGTCACCAGTTCGATTCCGGTAGTCGGCACCATAACCAATCGTAGTCAAGTTCATTCATTTAGTGCGGAGGGATTCCCGAGCGGCCAAAGGGAGCAGACTGTAAATCTGCCGGCTCAGCCTTCGAAGGTTCGAATCCTTCTCCCTCCACCATTTTTTAGATGAATTCTGATGGGACAGATGAATTTAGGACTGCGGGCATCGTATAATGGCTATTACCTCAGCCTTCCAAGCTGATGATGCGGGTTCGATTCCCGCTGCCCGCTCCAAAGCGCTGATATAGCTCAGTTGGTAGAGCGCACCCTTGGTAAGGGTGAGGTCGGCGGTTCAAATCCGCCTATCAGCACCAGCCTTAACTTCACCTTTCTCTTATTAATAGTTTAAACTTAATTCAATTGGTTAATGTGGTATTTTGAACCATCGATAACCGTGTTTATCTAGAGGGACTCTTAATGTCTAAAGAAAAATTTGAACGTACAAAACCGCACGTAAACGTGGGTACAATCGGCCACGTTGACCATGGTAAAACAACTTTAACAGCAGCAATCACCAGCGTATTAGCGAAACACTACGGTGGTGCCGCACGCGCATTTGACCAAATCGATAACGCGCCAGAAGAAAAAGCGCGTGGTATCACCATCAACACCTCACACGTTGAATACGATACACCAACACGTCACTACGCACACGTTGACTGCCCGGGACACGCGGACTATGTTAAAAACATGATTACTGGTGCGGCGCAAATGGACGGTGCAATCTTAGTAGTAGCAGCGACAGACGGCCCAATGCCACAAACTCGTGAGCACATCTTATTAGGACGCCAAGTAGGTGTACCATACATCATCGTATTCTTAAACAAATGCGATATGGTAGATGACGAAGAGTTATTAGAATTAGTAGAAATGGAAGTGCGTGAACTTCTTTCTCAATATGATTTCCCAGGTGATGATACCCCAATCGTACGCGGTTCAGCATTAAAAGCGTTAGAAGGCGATGCAGCATGGGAAGAAAAAATCCTTGAGTTAGCAAACCACTTAGACACTTACATTCCAGAGCCAGAGCGTGCGATTGACCAACCATTCTTATTACCAATCGAAGACGTATTCTCAATCTCAGGTCGTGGTACTGTAGTAACAGGCCGTGTTGAGCGTGGTATTATCCGCACTGGTGATGAAGTAGAAATCGTAGGTATCAAAGAAACTGCGAAAACTACCGTAACAGGTGTAGAAATGTTCCGTAAATTACTTGACGAAGGTCGTGCGGGTGAAAACATCGGTGCATTATTACGTGGTACAAAACGTGAAGAAATCGAACGTGGTCAGGTATTAGCGAAACCAGGTTCAATTACACCACACACAGACTTCGAATCAGAAGTTTACGTATTATCAAAAGAAGAAGGTGGTCGTCACACTCCATTCTTCAAAGGTTACCGTCCACAATTCTATTTCCGTACAACTGACGTAACAGGTACAATCGAGTTACCAGAAGGCGTGGAAATGGTAATGCCAGGCGATAACATCAAAATGACAGTAAGCTTAATTCACCCAATCGCGATGGACCAAGGTTTACGCTTTGCGATTCGTGAAGGTGGACGTACAGTAGGTGCGGGTGTTGTAGCAAAAATCATCAAATAATGATGATTGCTAGGTAGCACTAGAAAGTTAAGAGAGGGCATCGAAAGTGATCTGCACCCCAAAAGTTGGACTAAACAACCAACTGATTAAGGTGCAGATTTTTTATGACTAAATATACTCAACATTTCAAACAACAAGTGCTCGACTTTTATCATCAAAATGGAAAAAACCGTTCGCTTACTCGCCAGTATTTTCAGCTTCCTCAAAGAACGTTAACACGTTGGATTGCGAAATTTAATCATAATGGAATCAATGGATTAGCTGTGTTAGGTAAAAAACGATATTATTCTGTTGAGTTTAAATTAAAGGTTATTCAAGCTATCAAAAAAGGCCAGTGCTCCGCTGAAGCCGCCTGCTTTCGCTTTGATATCCCCAGTTCAGGGATAATTAGCCAATGGTTGCAACGCTTTGAAAAACAAGGTATAGATGGGTTATTACTCAAACCTAAAGGTCGTCCAAGTATGAAACTCAACTCACCTAAAATGCCACCAACGCCCAAAACAGAAGAAGAACGCTTGCGTTACCGAATTTTGGAATTAGAAGCGGAGAATGCAATGCTAAAAAAGTTGCAGGAACTCAACCAACAAAAAATGCAGAAAAAGCCGCCATCGTAAATGCCTTACGCTCGCGTTTCCCGTTGGAATTGTTACTCAGGCTAATCGGATTGGCACGCAGTTCGTTCTTTTATCATCTCAAGCCAAAGTCGGATAAAAATGTAGCGATTTCACAGAAAATAGAGGAAATTTATCGCAAAAATGACGAAAATTATGGTTATCGTCGAATTACCTTGGAATTAAGGAAATACTTAATTATTAACCACAAAAGGGTGCAAGCGATAATGCAACGTTTGGGGTTAAAAGGAAAAAGTAAGCAGAAAAAATATCGTTCTTACCAAGGCAAAGTGGGACACATTGCCGATAATCTGTTGCAACGGGATTTTACGGCAACGATGCCGAATGAGAAGTGGGTAACGGATATCACCGAGTTCAAATGTGCGGAAGGCAAAGTGTATTTATCACCAATTAAAGACTTGTTTAATAACGAAATTATTGCTTATGATGTGGCGAGAAGTCCGAATTTTGAGCAGATAACCAGAATGTTGACCCAGGCGGTGAACCGATTAGCGGGGGGAAAACCGATACTGCATTCCGACCAAGGGTGGCAGTATCAAATGATGGGTTATCGGGAGATATTGAAAAAACACGGTATTACGCAAAGTATGTCGAGAAAAGGCAATTGCCTTGATAATGGTGCGATGGAAAGCTTTTTCGGGCGATTGAAGACGGAATGTTACTTTGGCAAGCGGTTTGAAACCTTTGAACAGCTTGAAAAAGTGATTCACGAGTACATTCATTACTACAATAATGAGCGTATTCAAGTGAAGCTCAAAGGACTAAGCCCTGTGGAATACAGAACTCAGTCCTTGAATTAAATTAGAATATAGTCTAACTTTTTGGGGGCAGATCAAAGATGCCCTTTTGTTTTGCTTGGATTTTTGAATGAAAAAGTTGGAAAAAATCACCGCACTTAGTCGGTGTTAGCCTTAAAATAAGGCGTATAAAAAATCCTGCTGTTGCAGGATTTTAATCATTTATATAGTGCTACCGACAGATTATTTTGCAGGATATTCCCACCAAATATCAAACAGTTGGCTGATTTCAATTTGTTGTAATCCATTGCTTTCTAACCAGTTTTTTACTAGTTCGCGGTGGCTTTCATCACATTTTCCGATTTCTTCTAAGCAGACTAAACCTTCCCAATGTAAATAACCGCTACCTTCATAAGCTAAGCCATTTGGACGAATGACTTCATTGATAAAACGATCTACAATTTCATCAATCTTATCAATCGGAGTATTTTCTGCGAATTGCCAGTTTACTAAAAAGCCTAATTCTTGGAATTCTGCAAGGTGCATTTTTTTGCGTTGTCTTCTGTTACGTTGAATAGCCATCGTTTTCTCCTCGTGTTTCTAGGCTGATATTATTCAGTTTTAATAAAATATAAATCCCATACACCGTGTCCCAAGCGATGACCGCGCTGTTCAAACTTGGTCAGAGGGCGGCTTTCAGGACGTGGAATATAGTCCTTTGTGGCGGAAGTATTGCGTAACTGTGGATTGTTTTGCAATACGTCTAACATTTGTTCCGCATAATTTTCCCAATCTGTTGCCATATGAATAAAGCCGTGGTTAGCGAGCTTTTGGCAGACAGTTTGCACAAAATGCGGCTGTACAATGCGGCGTTTATGATGCTTCGCTTTATGCCAAGGATCGGGGAAAAAAAGCTGTAAGCCAGCAAGGCTGCCATCGGCAATGCAATCGCGTAAAATTTCTGTCGCATCGTGGCAGATAACGCGTAGATTTTTTACTTTCTTTTCCACAGCATAAGCAATGCACGCACCCACACCGGGGGTATGCACTTCAATTCCTAGATAGTTTTTATCTGGATTTTGCTCCGCCATTTCCACTAGGGATTTTCCCATTCCAAAACCAATTTCTAAAATAACAGGCTTGTCGTTGCCATAAATCTTTTTAAAATCAAAAGGTTCTGTTTGATGTGATAAGCCATAAATCGGCCAATATTCATTCATCATATTACGCTGAAAATCGCTTAATCGCCCTGTACGCAACACGAAACTACGCACTTTACGTTTGTAGCGTCCGTCTGCAGTAAATTCAGCGGTTTCAACGGTTTTACGTTTTTGATCCGCAAAGCTGGTTTGTTGTTCTGTCATTGAAAATCTTACTGCTAAAATACATTTTATTGTTGATAAAATGCACGAAATGATATTGAACGGCTATTCTATGGGTTCGCTCTCCATCACGCAAGGGAAAAGGTAAAAGTGCGGTGATTTTTTTTGTACATTTTGTTCAATTTCTCTCTGTGATACACTTATACTTTTATTGAAACCTTGGATTTATGTTACAAGCTCAATCTTCCCCAGATGATCTTTTTGCTAGTGCTGTACTTAGCTGGTACGATCAATTTGGACGCAAACACTTACCTTGGCAGCAAAATAAAACCCTTTATGGCGTTTGGCTGTCCGAGGTAATGTTACAACAAACTCAAGTTGCCACGGTGATTCCTTATTTTGAACGCTTTATGCAACGGTTTCCTACCATCATTGATCTTGCCGATGCGCCCCTTGATGAAGTGCTGCATTTGTGGACGGGCTTGGGCTATTATGCACGGGCAAGAAATTTGCACCAATCGGCACAAATCATTCGCGATCAGTATCAGGGCAATTTCCCCACTGAATTTGAGCAAGTACAGGCGTTAAAAGGCATTGGTCGAAGCACGGCGGGGGCAATTCTGTCTTCTTGCTTAAATGCCCCTTATCCTATTTTAGATGGCAACGTGAAACGTGTGCTGTCCCGTTATTTTACGGTTGAAGGCTGGGCGGGCGAGAAAAAAGTGGAAAACCAGCTTTGGCAGTTAAGTGCTGAAGTAACGCCAACACAGCGTGTGGCAGATTTTAATCAAGCGATGATGGATATTGGCGCGATGGTGTGTACACGCACGAAACCGAAATGTGCGCTTTGTCCGTTATCTGCAAAGTGCGGTGCAAATTTACAACAAAATTGGCAAGATTATCCTGCGAAGAAGCCAAAGAAAACCTTACCCGAGCGACAAAGTTATTTCTTGATTTGGCAGCGACAAGGCAAGGTGGCATTAGAACAGCGTGAAAATGCGGGCTTGTGGGGCGGTTTGTATTGTTTTCCACAATTTGACAGCAAGCAGGATTTATTGGCTTATTTGGCGCGTCAAAACGTGGATTTTTATCAGGAATGGCCAGCTTTTCGCCATACCTTTAGCCATTTTCACTTAATGATTCACCCGATTTATGTGAAGCAGGAATATCACGGCGAGGACGCTAATCGCTCTGATTGGAAAAAGGTGGGTGAAAATCACGGCAAGTATGAATCTTCTATACAAAGTGCGGTCAAATATTGGTATGATCCGCAAAATCCTGATCAAATTGGACTGGCAACGCCAGTCAAAAATCTTTTATTACAGTTAGCAAAAGGAAAAGAATAATGGCAAGAACGGTATTTTGTGCCTATTTAAAACAAGAGGCGGACGGGCTAGATTTTCAACTTTACCCAGGCGAATTAGGCAAACGTATTTTTGATAATATCAGCAAACAGGCTTGGGGCGAGTGGATGAAAAAACAAACAATGCTCGTTAATGAGAAAAAATTAAATATGATGAATGCCGAACATCGCCAATTATTAGAACAAGAAATGGTGAATTTCTTATTTGAAGGTAAAGATGTTCATATTGAAGGCTACGTTCCACCAGAAGAAAAATAATGATGAAAAAATATGTTATTGCATTAATCATTCCCTTTTTATTTGCCTGTGGTGGCTCAAGCCATAAGCGTGTCTATAATGATGAGGCGTTTAGCAAAGATACGCGCGGGTTAGATATTTTAACAGGGCAATTTTCCCATAATATCGATCAAATTTGGGGCGTAAATGAATTATTAGTGGCAAGCCGTAAAGACTATGTGAAATACACCGACAGTTTTTACACTCGCAGCCACGTTAGCTTTGATGAAGGTACGATCACCGTAGAAACTCAGCAAGATCTTAATCGTCTGCATAATTCTATTGTGCATACGCTATTAATGGGATCCGATGCCAACGGTATCGATTTATTTGCTTCAGGTGATGTGCCGATAAGCTCTCGCCCATTCCTTGTTGGGCAGGTAGTGGATAATTTGGGACAACAAATTACCAACGAGTTTATTGCAGGTAATTTTGCTGATTATCTTCTACAAAATAAATTGCAAACACGCCGTTTAAGTAACGGCAGAATGGTGCAGTTTGTGGTGATCCCAATGATTGCTAACCACGTTGCCGTGCGTGCGCAAAAATACCTACCAATGGTGCGCCGTGCAGCTAGACGCTATAACCTTGATGAAAGCTTGATTTTAGGTATTATGCAAACGGAATCTAGTTTCAACCCTTATGCGATTAGCTATGCTAATGCTATCGGCTTAATGCAAGTGGTGCCGCGTACTGCTGGACGTGATGTGTTCCAAATGAAAGGGCGCGCTGGTCAGCCGTCAAAAAGCTATTTATTTGATCCTGAAAAAAATATTGATGCAGGTGCATCGTATTTATGGCTATTACAAAATAAATATTTAGATGGCATCACCAATCCAACGTCTAAACGTTTTGCGATGATTTCTGCGTATAACAGCGGGGCAGGTGCGGTGTTGCGCGTGTTCCACGAAGATAAAGATATGGCGATTGAACAAATCAACCGCTTATATCCTGAGCAAGTGTACCGAATTTTGACCACGGCACACCCATCTTCACAAGCAAGAAATTATTTAATTAAGGTGGATAAGGCACAAAAAAGTTATCGTGTTAGACGATAAAAATTAAAAGTGGTTTTGATTTTTTATGCGATTTTTGCTGTATTTCTATGCGTTTCGCTTGTTAAATATTCAAACAAACAAAAAAACGTAAAAAAGTTAAAATTAATGATTGACTTAAGACGCTAAAAATCGTTTAATACGCACCACTGATGCGTTGCCTCGATAGCTCAGTCGGTAGAGCAGGGGATTGAAAATCCCCGTGTCGGTGGTTCGATTCCGCCTCGAGGCACCACTATTCCTCCTTAGTTCAGTCGGTAGAACGGTGGACTGTTAATCCATATGTCGCTGGTTCAAGTCCAGCAGGAGGAGCCAAATTCCTAAGAGCCGCTAATGAAAATTAGCGGCTTTTTTCATATCTCATCACTATCTTTTTTCTTACTAGAAAATTAACAAAATTTACACCGCACTTTATTTCTTATCCCGTGCTTTTCATCATTACATATTTGTGTCAAACTGAAACGCAAAAGAACGTGTAGCTTAGCAGGATAGAGCAGTCCCCTCCTAAGGGACAGGTCGGCGGTTCGACTCCGCCCACGTTCGCCATTCTATTGTTTTTTTACGTTCGCCAATGTTCAAAATTTATAGGAAATGTAACAAAAACAACGGGTTGCCGTTCGTGTTTGTTCGTTTGTGTTTTTCTTTGTTTGCTTGCATCCGTGCTTTTTAGATCCCTGTTTGGATCCCTCACCTTAGAGGGAATCTTACGAGGGATCTAAAAGGTTAATTATCCTTTATTTTTCATAAGGTTATGAGATATGAGCAAAATTGTTAAACCTTTAACCAATACTACCCTTCAAAATCTAAAGCCTATGGCGAAAGAATACATTAAATCTGATGGGCAAGGGCTTTACATTAGAGTAAAGCCTAATGGCGCTAAGATTTGGTATTTCGCCTATAAATACTTTAAGAAGCATAAGAAAGTTAGTTTAGGGGCATTCCCTGATTTATCTTTGGCAAAAGCTAGAGAAATTGCGCAGGAATATCGCACGCTACTTGTGCAGAATATTGATCCGCTAGGTTATAAAAATGCACAATTTGAGCGCTTGGAGAATGATATGATGACTTTAAGGGAGTTGGCGATCAAATGGCGAGATCGGCGATTGCAACAAGGAAAGGTAAAAGAGCAAACTATCAAAGAGGCTTTTCGGCGGCTTGAAGTTTATATATTCCCCGTTGTTGGAGAGATGAACATTAAAGAAGTGAGCTTAAAATCTATTTTTTCTGCACTTAGTCCGCTTAAGCATTCTAATACACTTTATAAAATTAATGTTTCTTTAAATCAGATATTTCAACTTGCGGAAGATGAAGAATTAATTATTAAAAATCCATTAAGGGGAATTCATAATGAATTTAATTATATTCAGGCGGTGCATCAGCCAACAATTCCCCCAAGCGAATTACCTTATTTATTTAAAGTATTGCAAAATGCGAATATTCAACGCCCCACCGCACTTTTAATAGAATGGCAGCTATTAACAATGTTGCGTTCTGCGGAAGCGGTACGGGTTGAATGGTCAGAAATTGATTTCAAAAATAAAGTGCTACATATTCCTGCTGAAAAAATGAAAGGAGGAAAACGGCCGCATAGCGTTCCTTTATCTACTCAAGCCTTATATATTTTAGAGCAAATGCGGCGATATAATGGAAATAGGAAATATGTATTCTCAACCTATACCGCACCTTACACTAATCATATGAGTACACAGGCGGCAAATGTGGCGCTAAAGCGAATGGGATTTAAAGGGCTTTTAGTCGCCCACGGTTTGCGCTCTATTGCTAGTACCTATCTTCACGATCTTGATGTATTTTCTTCTGAAGCTATTGAACTATGTCTTTCACACGAAAATAAAGGCAAGGTTCGGGCAGCTTATGATAAATCGAAAAAGTGGAAATCAAGAATTGAGATTATGCAAACTTGGGGGGATTATGTGGAGAAATGTAAAATAGAAGCCATTAAAGCCTAATTTTTAGCCCCTATTTATTGGGGCTAGTTTCTTTTTGTAATGCAGCAAGCATTTTAGCCTTATCTTCTGGCGAAAATTGGCTTATAAGTGTGTTAATAAAAACGTCTTTATCTAGTAGGCTTGTTCTTGTGGTATGGCTAAATTCTAAATTCATTACAAAACGATGCAAGCATTCTGGATTATTGCAAGAACAATAAAGACGGCTAAAGCCTTGAAGTGGTCTTTCTGTTCTTGTAATTGTTGCTCGGCTTTTGCAAGCTGTGCAATAAATTTTAAAGGCTCTTGGCATTGTTCAATCTCTTAACTGTAAAAAATTTTTGGCATATCACTCACGTAAAATTAAAAATTTCCTTTAATTTCAATCAATTAACTATTTAATATTCTATTTAGTGCTTTTTCTTAACTGAAATTCACTGAAATTAACTGTAATTTTTTCAGTTAAGGAAACTAACAAAATTGAGTATATTTCCTTTATTTTCAATAAATTAAATAAAAACTATACTGAAAATTAACTGAAAAAATGGCAATTTTTGACACAAAAAACGCGGGAGTGAGATTGCTTTTTTCGTGCCGTATGACGTGACGTAGGATTTTACCCGCACAATGGAAACTTTCTAGCCATTTTAATTAATTTGTTCATCTTGTTATTGTGATAATTAATATCACAAGGCAAATTCATTTAATCCCTATATTAAATCCCCTAATATTTATCTATGTAATTAAGTGCTATAGCATTTATAGCCGTTCAAATTATAGGAGTATAAATGAAAGAGAAAAAAGAACGCTTTATTTCACTAGATGAAGTTATTACAAGAACAAGCCTTAGCAAATCTACCATTTATAACTATATGCGCGGGGGGAAATTCCCTAAAAGTATTACGATTGCAAGCAATCGTGTTGTATGGTTAGAAAGTGAAGTGGATAGCTGGATTGAAGAAAAGTTAAGAAGAAGAGCGAAATAAATAGCCCTAGATAAATTTTATTATCTAGGGCTATATGCTCACGAAAACAAAAAACGAGATTTAGTTTAATATAGTTATTTTCTTGAAGTATAAGAATATTTCAAGAACCCTTGTTTAATCTAAAGTTTTAAATTAAACGCAAATATTATATCAACAAAAAAAGGAAAAATAAAATGCCTGAAACAACTGAAAAAACTGAAACAAAAAGAAAATCTCCTGCTATTCTAATTGCATTAAATGGCAAACCCATTCTTATGCATAATTTAAGTATCACTGGTACTTTTAGACGAGAAGAAGCGGATATGAGTGGCCGTAAATCTAGCACAAAAAAAGCAGATAAAGGGATAAAGGCGAAAGAACTCCACGTTAAAGGAATGATTCCATATAGAGAGGAAAAATGGCTAACTGATCTAATTAATTTAGCTGAAGGCACTGATGGAACAGGTGGACAAATTAAATATAGAGTTTCATCAAGAACTGCGCAAGCAATGAACATTAGAGAAGTAAAATTCAGCGGTGAAGTTGATATTGTAGAACAAGATGACTTTATGGCTTGGAATGTAAGTTTTATTTTAAAAGAAGCTAATAGTGTTAGCGAGAAAAAAGAAAAACGCAAACCAAAACCAAAGAAAATAGTACAAAAAGAAAACCACCCTAAAGCACAGCCTACACAGGCTAAACCAAATAAAGCTGAAGAAAAAATTGATGGCACAGAAAAAGATCCGAGCTTTTCAGGCCGTTTAAATCAAGGCGATTTTAAAGGAGCAGCCAAAAAAGGATTAGATAAAATATCTTCTATTTTCTCAAGTGATAAAAGCCAACCATCCCCAGAAAAATAATACTACGGAGAAAAAACTATGCTAAATACTATAACCCAAAACGAAACCTTTATTCAGAAAAAAGCGGAATACGAAGAGGCGCTAGAAGCATTAAAAAAATCGAATGATGAAATCGCAAAGAAACAAGAAATTATTAATCGCAATAATGCAATTATTCAAGCATTACAAGCTGAAAATATTGATCTTGAAAAGAAATTAGATGGCTCATTAGACGTAGAAAGCGCAAATCTAGACTTTGCTGAATTTGACAAACTTTCAGATCAGCTTAATTCAAATGCAAGAAAAATCACCTTATTAGAAAAACTGAATAAGGAAACAGAAAATAAAATTGAAATTTTCAAACTTGAAGAATACAGCAAAACAGCTTCAGCAGCTAGATCAAAATATACTGAATTAAATAAGTATATCTATGAGCTTACGCAAGAACTTATTCAAGATGAAAACATTATAAAAACCCTAAATTTCCTATGTAGTCTTTATGTAGAATGCTTAGATGATAGAGAAATAAACACACTAAACCAGCTACATATGACTGTAGAACAAGTATTTTTAGAAGATTTAAGTAAGAAGGTAAAACCATTTATTAAGAATCCCGAAAAATCCCCTTTAGGAATAGATAAGCCTAAAATTCTATATCAGACGCTAGGCACAGGCTTTTTTGCCCGCCGCCGCTTGCAAGAACTCAAAGAAAAACAATAATTCACGCGATTAAGCCGCCTTGTGCGGCTTTTCTTTTCTCTATTCACACTTTCCAATTTACACCACCTAGCACAATATAGCACTTCACAACTGTAATAATAAACAGTATAATTATGGAAATAAAACCATAATAAAGAGAGGCAAAAATGCACCCTTTAGACAATGAATTCATTACTATAGGAAATTTGCTCACTGAATACAGAAGAAGATTTGGCAAAGAGATTGATCTATTGAATTTATTATTTTCAGATTTTAATATAGATTTATTTATTTTTATATCCTATGAGAATAGAAAAGTTTATTTTACAAAGAAAAAGGATAAATATATTCCTAGGGTGAATTTTTCTTTTGATTTTTTCTATTTATCAGAAAATAGAGATGTATATATTGAATACTATAGTGAAGTAGATGATTTTTCTTATGACGAGATAGATATAACCATAAAAAATAAACTTTATTTCTATGAAAATCTGAATCTATCTGCTAATAAATTATATAGAGTAAATAGAGATGAGAAAGATTACTTTTGCGAGGATAACAATTTTAAAGATGTATTAGAGAATATTAATAGTTTTAGCGGATACTTTTTAGTGGATAAAAATCACAAATCAATATCGCAAGCAGATCCTGAAACGCTACATATTTATGAAAAGTCAAGAATTGAAAATATAAAATCAAAGAAAATAATAATAAATACGTTTCTTAATAGATTTTATTTCTGTTTTGATGAGATAAGAAAAAAACAAGTAAATTCTGATCAAACGGAAACATTCACTACTCTTTGCATTGACTCATCGTTAAATTATGAATTTACTTTGAATATATTAGATGACGTTTATATCTTAAAAAGAGATCTTGAAGATATTATAGAAAACTATCATTTTATGATAGAAAATAATAAACTATTCACCATAGAAAAGAAAACCAAAGAAAACAAAGAAGCACCGATTACAAAAGCGCAAAATGACGCGAAAGACCGCATTATAGAAACCCAAAAAACCGCACTATTAGGCGTTATTCTTGCAATGGATAAAGCGCATAATGGCAACAAGGGGAGATATTGGAAAGCACACGGACTAAATATGGCATACATCACAAAGGAAATGCAAAAGGCACTAGAATTAGAAGGCATAGAGCCAAGAAGCCAAAAAACCTATCAACAGAAAATCAGAGAAGCCATAGCCCTATTAAATGATAAAACAAACCCAATTTACAAAAACTAACCTTTCAAACGCCTAGCAATCGCTAGGCTTTTTTATTACCTAAAAAACAGCAAACGGCAGAAATAAATAAAAAACGAACAAAAACAACATAATAAAAATTTTTCTAAAAAATTTTAAGGCAATTGCCCTATTTTCTTTTGGTTCTCTCCTACCATTCCCCCCGCAAACAAAAAAAGCAGTTTTCGGCTTTGGCGAGCGTAGAAAAAACACTTTTTTGATTTTTTGACACCAACCACAGATAGGAGAAAAACAATGGATTTTTTAACCGCACTTCACCAATACAGAAAAAACAAGGCAAAGCAGTTTAATGCCGAAGATCAGTACAATAAAGACGCTTTCTCGCTAGAGAAATACGAAGTTCAAGCAATGCTTGAAAAAATTACCCAGCGTTCTGATTTCCTCAAAGCAATTAACGCAATCCCCGTTCATAATGAGCAAGGACGTAAAATTTTCGGGCCTCTCAAGCCTAATATCACAGGGCGACAATACCTAGAACGCCATATCATTGAACAATCTGATCACGAAGATGGCTATCAAGTGTATGAAACAGATAGCGGCATTACATTGAAATGGGGAATGCTAGATCTTTTCAACCTTTACCCAGAAAAATTTGATCAGTTGATTGATGAATTTGTTTTAGATCAAATCGCGGCCAATATTATGCAAATCGGCTGGGCGGGTAAAAGCGTTGCGCAAAATACGGCAGCCGTTGATCTTTCTGACGTGAATAAAGGCTGGCTAGCTTTGCTTGCCGAGCAAAAGCCCGAAAATGTGAAAGCCACGGGCAAAAACGGCAAACTAAAAATCTTTGGTGAAAATGCTGATTATGCCAGCTTAGATGCCTTAGCCATTGCCCTAAGAAATCAATTAGATGAACACCACAGAAACCGCAACGATCTTGTCTTTTTAGTGGGTGCTGGGTTATTGGCACGGGAAGAACAGCCGATCACCAGCGCAACCCCAGCAGAGCAGGATAAAGTAGGTTTGCAAAATCACTATATCACTAATCAATTCGGCGGAATGAAAACCCTCACCCCGCCACAGTTTCCACTTTATGGCGCAGTAGTCACGACATTACAGAATTTAAGTCTTTACACGCATAACCGCAGTGGGCGCTATTCAATCCGACAAGATGACGAAAGAAAGCGGGAAGTCGTGAGCTATTGGCGCTTTGAAGGCTATGTTGTGGAAGATTTGGGCTTAATGGCAGCGGTTGATCCTGCAATGGTGATTTTAGGCTAATTTTCGCGGCGTAACCGCCCAAGGTTACGCCAATTTTAAAGGAGTAAACACAATGACGCTTTTAACCTTAAAAGAATTACAAGCAATGAAAATCGGCGGCAGAACAAAAATCTATCATCTCGTCAAATCAGGCGATTTTCCAAAGCCGATCAAAATTGGTAAACGTAGCTTATGGCAATTAGAAGACGTGCAAGCGTGGTTAGATCACAACAACCCAAACAAGGAAACACCGCAATGAAAAAAGAACAAATCGAATTTATTCGCGCATTTATTCATTTGGGAATGGAAGAACAATTAATTGTAATGTTTTTTCTTTATATGGATATTCAAAGAGAGGATACGCTAAAAAATCCAGCATCTTTCAGAGCCCACCTTTTCAAATTAATGAATGGCTTCACCACGGAACAGAAAAAGCAATTAATTGAAATGTGCAAGCAAGAAATGGCAGGGAAAAAATGAAAGGTTTAAAAATTCAATGCCCAGAATGTGGAAAAGCATTAAATATCCGCACATCAGAACGCCCTAGCGCGTGCGTAACACAAGCCCTTGTTTACTGCGTGGAATGCGATATTAAAGGCACAATCACCGCCCAATTAAGCGACATTAAAAAAGGCGTATTTAAACCGGTTACACCCAGCCATAAATGGCAACAAGATCCCAAATGAACGGGGCAAAATTCAGGCAAAGAAAAAGCGCACTTGAGATTTGTGCCATCGTGCGCTTTAAGTTCCCCTTAACAACCAACAAGGTAAGGATTTATGAAGGATTGTTTCATTACGATTAAAAATAACCATAACTTAATGTGGGATATTACACTAAAAAGAAAAAATAACAACTTATTTTCAATTATTCACGCATATTTATTGACAAATGACCAAGCTTCAAATTATGCTTTCCCCGCTTTCGCAAAATCGAAAGCCAGCCGTGAGAAGCTGAATAATTTACTGCAGGCGAACAGCACGCCAACCCGTGCTTTTTTTGTTCGTAATTTTCGCACACCTAAAGAACGCCAATTTAAGGCGTGTTCATCAATGGTAGAGCGTAACAGGCACGCTTTAAGCGTGGCTGCTTATCCTGTAGGGGCAGTTTCTCACCCTGTTACGTTCTACCGCCCGACCGTGAGAAGTCTAGCGGTAGTCTTTGAAAAATTTACTATAGGACTATCAGCAATGATCTACAAATTCCAATTAGTCGGCTCTCGCCTACACGTTTCAACCTATGCCAAAAGCGAAGCGCACGCGCGCCAATTCCTAAACCTCACCCCACAAGAGGCGATTTGTTTTGCCCGCATTAAGGGGGGGCGCTATGCGTAATCTCACACCAAAAAACCTTACAGAAAAAGTAAAAATCATTGAACACTTTCTCGCAGAAACAAAGAAAGCGCTAAAAGCTAACCAGTTAGAAGAGGCAAAACATTGCTTAAAAAGCGTGGAATTAACGGCATATATCCCAACTTATGCACAAAATACAGAAGCAAGGCTTTATATCGATGAGATATTAACAGATGAGCAAGCCCAACTAGGCGTTCACTTTGTAGAACACTTCTTCAATGCCGCTAAAGTGTATTTACATAATGGGAATTTGCGCGGCGTAACGCATTCATTGCAAGCCATTATCAACGGCCTACCCACTCAAATTAGCCAAAATAGGGGGCTAGAATGAAAAATAAATTACAACACATTCAAGCACTGAATGAGCAGTTTAGCGCTGAATTAGAAAACTTAGCAACATTCCCCTATTTTTATGAAACTTTAGCAGCGTTCAACTTAGGTGAAGACACTCGCGAAAAATTAGAGCGAGTAAATGCAATGGCGCAGATAGAACAAGTTTACCTAAAACACTTAGAAAGCCTGCAAGAGGAAATACATTCTCAATTAAGTGAATTGGTTACATCAGAGGTTAAGTTATGATGAACGGAAAGAGAAAAAAAGCCCCTAACTTAGGGGCATTATTGAAAACTACTCCCAATAGCCAAAAAGAAATATTTATTTTAATCGGTGATAATGTTTGGAATTTTTATCGTTCAGATCCTAAAGATTTAAAAACAAATGGGCTTGGCACAGGCTGGAAAATGCTAGCAGATTTAACTGATGCGGATAATGCTAAACGTTATGAAGAAATTCCAATTATTTTAGACAATACAAATCTATCAGAACTTTATAAGCTGGATATTTTGCCGTTAGAACATCAAGTTGCAAGCATTATTGATACAGATGAGTTTTTTAAAGTTAAAACAAGTGTTGACGGCATCACAATTAGAGAAAATCAGCAAGTTCTAACAGATTTATGCACGCATTTAACTAAAACAACAGCTATTCAGCATTTAACGTTAAGAAACAATATTGGCGAGCTTTTAGAAGATTTAAGCGGCTATATTTCCCGCATTCGTAACAATGAAGCAAGCCTAGAAGCGGCAACACCTGAATTAATTGAGCTTGACGCGGAAACCCTGAAAAAACTTAGCCCAGCTGAAAAAGCAGAATATTTTTACAAATGGCTAAAAATTCCCTTAGCTTATCACGCGGATCAAGGGATAATTTACCGTTACAACGGTATTATTTGGGAAATAATCCAAGAAAATGAATTACAACGTCAAATTAAGCAGTTTTTTGAGGAATACGGCACAAAATACGGAAGCGTTGAGAGTTTAAACAATATTATCAAATGCCTTAATGTAGATTTACCGCTATTTATGCAAACTGATGTGAAACTCTTAGCTTTTAAAAATGGCGTACTAAATAAAAATACGTTGCAATTTATGCCACATAGTAAAGACTACTATTTAACAGGCGTTAACCCCTGCGATTATTTGGAAACGCAAACCCCTACGCCTAATTTTGATAAATGGATCAATTTTATCAGCTATGACAGTATTGAGCGGAAAAAATCTTTATTAGCTGCTCTTTATATGATTTTAAATAATCGTTATGACTGGCAATTAACCTTAGAATTAA
Organism: Avibacterium avium; assembly: GCF_900454535.1. Taxonomy (GTDB): domain Bacteria; phylum Pseudomonadota; class Gammaproteobacteria; order Enterobacterales; family Pasteurellaceae; genus Avibacterium; species Avibacterium avium. The sequence continues at coordinate 236,350 of NZ_UGSP01000001.1, read as the reverse complement.
TAGGCGAAGCGGGAAGCGGTAAAAGTACATTTCTAGAAGTAGCAAAGTTAATTAGTGGCGAGGGAAATTATACCGCGATAGATTTAGAGCTTTTAAAAGACGATAAGGCGCGAGATATTATCTTAAATAAAACGTTTTTATTTTCACCTGATCAATCCCGCTACATTGGCGATGCTTCAATTATTAAAGCAATTTCTGGCGGTGATGATATTTCTTTCAACCCCAAAAATAAAAAATCATTTAGTAGTAAAGTAAACGCAATTATTGCTATCTGTTCTAATACCTTGCCAATTTATAAAAATGACGGCGGCGGAATGGAAAGAAGACGCGTGTTATTTCCATTCTATAAAGCCGTTGAAGATAGCGAAAGAGATGATCAGCTATTTGAGAAAATTCAACAAGAATTAGGCGGGATAATCCGCAAACTTTATGATGAATTTAAACAACCAGAAGAAGCTAAACAAGCCTTACTACGACAGCAAAAGAGTAAAGAAGCCTTAGCGATGAAAACCGAAAACGATCATATTTTAGAATTTATCGAAGAGTTCGATTTATTGCCCGAAGTCAGCAATAAAGGCTTAATTCTAGGAAGTATGAAAGGAATGCCAAGCATTGAAAGCCCTTTTGTTTTTGATCGTCTTTATTGGTGCTATTTGTTTTTTTGCGACATCTTAGGGCGAACAGATAAAGCAAGGTTAAAGCCAAAAGATTTACTCGCCGAAATGCAACAAGCATTTAAAACCGCTGGCTATAAAATCAAATTCACTAATAAGCAGCTAAAAGGCGGGTACAACTACACAAATGCCACATTCAAAGACAAGCAGAAAACAATAGAAAAATGGAGAAACGCATAATGCAGTGAGTAATTTATTGAAAATATTAACAGTAAACCAATCAAACAAAGGGCGCATAATAGCGCTCTTTTTTATTCCAAAGTGATATAAAAAACAAAAGACACAGCCAAACTGATTTTTCTTATTCACCCTTTCACTTTTTCACCCTAACTACATATAACCATATGATTTATAATAAAAAAATAGGAAAAATAGAAAATTCATTTTTTCACCCTTGTTTCACCCTTTTTTGCATTTTTTCACCCTTTTGATTATTTATTGTTCAAAAATGACTTTTTTTCTTAAATTTTGTTCATTTATTAAACAAATTTCGCATTTTTCACCTCATTTTTTCACCCTTTCACCCTTATTCACCCTACTAAAAAAGGAAAAAACTATTTAAAATCAATGTGATAAAGATAAACAGGGTGAAAGGGTGAAAGGGTGAAACAAAAATCTAATATTTGGTCTGGCTCGCATATTTTGCCTAAATCAGCCTACTTTTTGCACGATGAAAAAATCAATCAAACTTTTATCGATAAACTGAAAGGCATAGGCAAGCCCAATAACGGAATTCCTGTTATCTGCACTGAACAAAATAGGGGAAATCACCGCTGTAAAAATCCCCAGCCTTGCCGCCTTTTCGATTCCTGTTTTATACTCAAGCAGGGATTTTAGATCCCTGTTTAGATCCCTGCAACAAACAAGAAAAAATAAAATAGATATAAAATTCAAAGAATTAGCGCTAAAAAATGGAGTTGCCCACGTTCGCCAAATGGTCTCGTTTGTTGTTTGTTATAGGTTGGGAAATAATCTGACGTAACCAATCGTGTTGTGTAGCTTGTTATTCTATTGTCTATGAAGAGATTATAGGAAAGCGTAAAAAACCGCACATTATTTAATAAGTGCGGTGATAATTTACTAACAATTATTTTGCTAATTGTTTTTTTAGTTTTAATAGTTTATCTTTCATCCGTTGGCGTTTCAGCGGGGATAAATAGTCAGCGAATACGATACCATTTAAATGATCGATTTCGTGCTGAATACAAATCGCCAATAGCCCGTCAGCATCAAGAATAAACTCTTTGCCGTTTTTGTCTAAGGCACGGACTTTCAGCTTCTCTTTGCGAGGCACAAAGCCGTTCATTCCTGGCAATGAAAGACAGCCTTCTTCAATACCTGTTTCGCCTGAGCTTTCAATAATTTCAGGATTGATAAGAACGATTTGATTTTCTTTGTTACCTTCAATATCAATAACAATTAATCGTTTATGTGCATCAATTTGTGTTGCAGCAAGCCCGATACCTTGTTCGTGATACATTGTTTCGAACATATTATCAATTAACGTATGCAATTCATCATCAAATTTTTCCACAGGCGAAGCCACGATCTTCAAACGCTCATCGGGATAAATTAAAACATCTAGTAATGCCATAAGCTTATTTTTTCCTCTATTAAAATTGTCGGCATAGTGTAACGATTTTCCCACTAAAACGCCAATAGAAAGGTACTGTGTATCAAGGAAAAAGCCTCGCTTTTTGGCGAGGCTAAGAACAATTATTAGAAAAATATTAGGAAGAATAAGTACTCTTTAAATTAAAGCGGTAATTTCTGAGTTTTAGCTTTTATTCCTTCAATACTTAAATTTTCTAAACAATACCCAATTGTCTGGTAATTCTTCGTAATAGTAAAAACATCCAAGGCCATAATATGCCGCTGACAATGGCGCCGAAGGCTTCTTGCCAGTTGAAATCAGCGCTATGTAGGAATAGTTCGATAATAAAAATACCAATGCGGATAGCGATGACGGAGAGAATAACCACAACGCCTTGCATCCATAGAGATAAATTGCGAATCATTATGTGATTTTTCGCGAGCAAATAGGCATATATGGAAAGTACTAGAGCGTGAACACCGAGAACCGAGCCGAGAACTAAGTCCCACGCAACGCCAAGAACAAAGGCGGTGCCGACATTAACTTTGGACGGTAAGGCAAGCACCCAATAAGTCAGTACGAGAATAATCCACGCAGGCTTGAAGTTATACAAACTGGCAGGCCAAGGGATAATTTCTAAAACCATTGCGATTAAGCAAATCAGTAATACGGAAAAAATCTGCAAAATTAATCTGCCTTGCATTAGTCTTCCTCTCGATAAGGTTGTAATTCGGGATCAACAGGTTCAGAAGGGAGATCTAAAGGTTGATCAATATGTGATTCTTGTGTGTCTTTTGTTGGCTGATCAGCCTCACTTTCTTCCGTTACTGGCGTTTTGGGTAGTTTTTCCTGTGTTTGTGTCGCTAGGCGTTGGCGCACGGTTTTTCGTACATCTTCAGGGCTAATCGTGCCTTTTCGGATATCTTCACTGTTTGGCCAGAGCAATAAAACATAGCGTAAGCGTTCCATTGAAGCGAGTGGTTTCGCTGTGATAGTAGCGAAATAATTTTTACCATCGCGCGATACATTTTCCACAATAGCGACAGGGTAGCCTTCAAGGAAACGCCCACCTAGCCCTGATGTAACCAGTAAATCCCCTTTCACAATATCCACTGAGCGTGGCACATTGTCTAGGGTGAGTTCATCACTGTGCCCTGTACCACTGGCGATCACACGCACATCATTACGCAATACTTGTACAGGGATCGAATGGGTAACATCCGTTAGTAACAGCACGCGACTAGTGTTGCTTCCTACAGAAATAATCTGCCCAACTACACCTTTTTCATCAATAACAGGTTGCCCCACATAAGCGCCGTCATTTTCCCCTTGGTTAATGACCACTTGCTGGCGGTAAACATCAGTTTCTGCGGTTAAAACCTCGGCGATTTTTTTGTATTCATCTGTACGCAATGGCGAATTTAGCAATAAGCGTAAGCGTTGGTTTTCTACTTTCAGTTGATCCAATAACAATAAGTCGGCGTTTTTTTCGCGCAATTGCTCTCTTAGGACTTTGTTTTCGATTTGTAATTTGTTGGTATCAACAAGATTGTAAGATACGCCGTCTAATACGGTTCTTGGGGTGTTGGCAAGATAATAAACGCTGCCGATGGCAGTTTCCATCACGCTGCGTACTTTGATCATCGTATTGGTTCGCCCGTCAGACAAAATCAATGCAATCGAGGCGATCAATGCGAAAGCGAGTCGAATGCCAAGGTAAGGGGCTTTTCCAAAGATTGGTTTCATTAATATTGCTCAGAATATCGCTTAGCAAGAAGTGCGGTCAAAAAAGTTGAAATTTTTGACCGCACTTTTATTGGCAATGAAAATTAGAAATCATCACTAAAGATATCAGCACCGTGCATATCTAATGCTTCACCACCACCACGAGCAACACAGGTCAGTGGATCATCAGCAATAATCACAGGTACGCCAGTTTCTTTCGATAATAAAATATCAATATTACGCAATAACGCACCACCACCCGTTAGCACGATACCGCGTTCAAAAATATCCGCAGCGTGTTCTGGTTGGCATTCTTCAAGCGCAGTACGCACTGCAGTAACAATGCCGTTTAATGGCTGTTGGATAGCTTCCAACACATCGCGTGAATTTAAGGTAAAGGTTCTTGGCGCACCCTCTGCAAGGTTGTGTCCGTGAACTTCTAGCTCTTTAATTTCATCACCTTCTTGAATATAGGCTGTACCAATTTCTTCTTTGATGCGCTCTGCGGTTGGTTCGCCAATGATAGAACCAAAAGTGCGGCGCACATAGGCGATAATGGCTTCATCAAAACGGTCGCCACCAATGCGTACAGAAGAAGAATAAACAATACCATTTAAAGAAATCACCGCGACTTCAGTTGTACCGCCACCGATATCAATCACCATTGATCCTGTTGCGGTGGAAACAGGCAATTTTGCCCCGATTGCCGCAGCCATTGGCTCTTCAATTAAGTACACTTCGCGTGCGCCTGCACCTAAGGCAGATTCTTTAATTGCACGGCGTTCCACTTGGGTTGCGCCTGCTGGTACGCAGACTAAAACTCGCGGGCTTGGGCGCATAAAGTTGCCGCTATGTACTTGTTTAATGAAATATTGCAACATTTTTTCGGTTACCGAGAAATCCGCGATAACGCCATCTTTCATTGGGCGAATGGCTAAAATGCTTTTCGGTGTACGGCCGAGCATTAATTTTGCTTCTTTCCCTACTGCCGCAATGCTTTTCATTGATCCTGCACGGCCTTGACGAATTGCCACCACAGAGGGTTCATTTAGTACGATTCCTTGCCCTTTCACATAAATTAATGTGTTCGCTGTACCTAAATCAATAGAAAGATCGTTTGAAAATAAACCACGAATTTTTTTAAATAACATAAGAATTCCGTTAAAGTAACTGTATAAAAAACGCTCACAATAAAGAGTGAGAAAAATTGCGCTAAATGTATCAAAAAATCAGCATTGATAACAGCTATTTTTATCAAATAGCTGGAAAAAATTAGCGCACTTTCGTTTCCTTACATTTTTACTTCGCAAGGATTTGCTTAAGAAAGCGTGCGGTGTGTGATCCTTTCACTTTTGCCACCTGCTCTGGTGTACCTGTGGCAATGATCTCACCACCGCCACTTCCCCCTTCAGGACCAAGATCTACAATCCAATCTGCGGTTTTAATCACATCTAAATTATGCTCAATTACCACAATGGTGTTGCCTTGATCACGCAAGCGATGTAGCACTTCAAGGAGCTGTTTAATATCCGCAAAATGTAAGCCAGTTGTCGGTTCATCAAGAATATATAAGGTTTTTCCTGTATCGCGTTTTGATAACTCGGTCGCCAATTTCACCCGTTGCGCTTCACCGCCAGATAGGGTGGTGGAAGATTGCCCTAAGCGAATATAGGATAGCCCCACGTCCATCAAGGTTTGCAATTTGCGCGCAATTTGTGGAATGGCATCGAAAAATTCACGCGCTTCTTCCACCGTCATATCCAGCACTTGATTAATAGTTTTGCCTTTGTAGCGAATTTCCAAAGTTTCACGATTGTAGCGTTTGCCTTTACACTGATCGCAAGGCACATACACATCGGGCAAGAAGTGCATTTCTACTTTGATCACGCCGTCCCCTTGACAGGCTTCGCAACGTCCGCCACGCACGTTGAAACTAAAGCGGCCTGGGTTATAACCACGCGCACGGGATTCTGGCACGCCTGCGAATAATTCGCGAATTGGTGTGAATAAGCCCGTGTAAGTGGCAGGATTGGAACGCGGTGTACGTCCAATCGGGCTTTGATCAATATCGATCACTTTGTCAAAAAATTCTAATCCTTGAATGGATTTATGTGGTGCAGCTTGCGCATTTTCCGCACGGTTTAAAGCACTTTGCGCCAGTGGGAATAGGGTATCGTTAATCAGCGTAGATTTGCCCGACCCCGATACGCCTGTAACACAAGTAAACAAGCCCACAGGGATTTCTAAATTGACATTTTTCAGATTATTGCCTGAAGCACCTTTGAGTTTTAAGATTTTTTCTTTATCAAGTGCGGTGCGTTTTTTTGGAATTTCTATTTTTTCTTTGCCTGATAAGAATTTCCCCGTCAGTGAGTTTGGATTTTGCATAATTTCTTGCGCTGTACCTTGCGCCACCACACTACCTCCGTGCACACCAGCACCTGGGCCAATATCAATAATGTGATCCGCGCTCAAAATGGCATCTTCATCGTGTTCTACCACAATCACTGTGTTACCTAAATTTCTTAGGTGAATCAAGGTGTTAAGTAAGCGTTCATTATCTCGTTGATGCAAGCCAATGGAAGGCTCATCAAGTACATACATCACACCAACCAAGCCAGCACCAATTTGGCTAGCTAGACGAATACGTTGCGCTTCACCACCAGAAAGGGTTTCGGCAGAACGAGAAAGAGAAAGATAATTCAGCCCCACATTGACCAAAAATTGCAAGCGCTCTTTGATTTCTTTGAGAATTTTATCGGCAATTTGCGCGCGCTGCCCACTTAGAGTAAGGCTATCCACAAAATTAAAGGCTTCACCAATGCTCTTTTCGGAAACCTCAGGCAGATTTGTTTCGCCAATAAAAACATTACGCGCTTCAGGGCGTAAACGCGAGCCACCGCAATCCTTACAAGGGCGCGTGCTGATATTTTTCGCCAATTCTTCACGCACAGACATTGATTCTGTTTCTTTATAACGGCGCGCCATATTATTGAGAATGCCTTCAAAACTATGGCGGCGTAGCACCACATCACCACGGTCATTCATATACTGGAATTCAATTTCTTCTTTACCTGAACCGTGCAAAATAATGTGTTGAATTTTTTTAGGTAAATCTTCAAACGGGCTTTCCACGTCAAAACCATAATGTTTGGCGAGAGAAGTCAGCATCTGGTAATAATAGAAATTACGCCGATCCCAACCTTTAATCGCCCCACCTGCTAAGGAAATGCTTGGATTTTGCACCACGCGTTTTTCATCAAAATATTGCTGAACCCCCAAGCCATCACAAGTCGGGCAAGCCCCGGCTGGGTTATTAAAGGAAAACAAGCGCGGCTCAAGTTCAGGCACGGAATAACCACAATGCGGACAAGCAAAGTTTGCGGAAAACAGCAATTCTTCCGCTTTCGGATCGTCCATATTCGCCACCACTGCCGTGCCGCCAGAAAGTTCTAATGCTGTTTCAAAGGATTCCGCTAAACGGGTTGCCAAATCTGGACGGACTTTAAAGCGATCCACCACCACTTCAATGGTGTGCTTTTTCTGTAATTCTAATTTTGGTGGATCAGAAAGATCGCAAATTTCTCCATCAATTCTAGCGCGGATATAACCTTGCGCAGCAATATGTTCTAAAATTTTGATATGTTCCCCTTTGCGATCTTTCACCACAGGGGCAAGCAACATCATTCGGCTTTCTTCCGGCAATGCCAGCACCTTATCCACCATCTGGCTAATGGTTTGCGCCGCCAACGGAATATGATGATTTGGGCAGCGTGGTTCGCCCACACGAGCAAATAGCAAACGCAAATAGTCGTGAATTTCCGTGATCGTCCCCACCGTAGAACGTGGATTGTGCGAGGTGGATTTTTGTTCAATGGAAATCGCAGGGGATAGCCCTTCAATATGATCCACATCTGGCTTTTCCATTAACGATAAAAACTGGCGCGCATACGCAGAAAGAGATTCGACATAACGGCGTTGCCCTTCGGCATAAAGGGTATCAAAGGCCAGTGAAGATTTCCCTGAGCCAGAAAGCCCGGTAATCACAATTAATTTATCCCGCGGAATCGTCAGATTAATATTTTTTAAATTATGGGTTCTCGCCCCACGTACTTCTATTTTTTCCATAATCTTTTTGTCTGTTCAAGCAATTTAAGGTTATTTTGCGATCATTATCGCATAATCTGAAATAACTGTGCAAATATCCAGTTAATTTGTCTGGAATTAATAGCTTTTTCCCTTTTTTTAGGGCAAAATAACAAAAATTTTTACCGCACTTAACATCAGATAGAGGAATTTATGGCTGGAGTAAACAAAGTTATTATCGTAGGAAACCTAGGAAACGACCCTGAAATTCGCACAATGCCAAATGGCGAAGCTGTGGCGAACATTAGCGTAGCAACCAGTGAAAGCTGGATGGATAAAAACACCGGTGAACGCCGTGAAATCACCGAATGGCATCGCATTGTGTTCTATCGCCGTCAAGCTGAAATTGTGGGTGAATATTTGCGCAAAGGTTCAAAAGTTTATGTTGAAGGGCGTTTAAGAACGCGCAAATGGCAAGATCAAAATGGCCAAGATCGCTACACCACGGAAATCCAAGGCGATGTGCTACAAATGTTAGACAGCCGCGCAGAACGTACTCAAGGCGGCTATGCACCGCAAGGCGGGGGATATGCCCAACAAGGTGGTGGCTATGCAGCTCAACAAGGGGGCAATCAATATGCTCAACCGGCACAGCCTACATATCAAGCACCAAAAGCTGCACCACAACCAACACCCGCGCCACAGCCAGTGATTGATGATGCACCGATAGATGATGATATTCCATTTTAATTCAATAAAACCCAGCGTAGAGCTGGGTTTACTTTTGGAATAAGCTTCATTGTATCAGTGGCAAAGCGCGGTAAAATTCTCACAAATTTTCTACCGCGCTTTATTTTTAATCCGCCTTTCTTTCAGCATTCTTTTCACCCCAAGTCAAAAATACATTATACTTAATGCTAATTCCAACCTTGCATAATCAAGAGAAATGCGATGACAAAACCTTTAAATATTATTTTTGCGGGGACGCCAGAATTTGCCGCGCAGCATTTGGCGGCGCTGTTGAATTCAGAGCATAATGTGATTGCGGTTTATACGCAGCCAGACAAGCCAGCTGGACGAGGCAAGAAACTGCAAGCCAGCGCGGTAAAACAATTGGCGGAGCAGCATCAGATCCCAGTTTATCAGCCTAAATCCCTGCGCAAAGCGGAAGCGCAGCAAGAACTGGCAGCGCTGAATGCCGATGTGATGGTGGTGGTGGCTTATGGCTTAATTTTGCCGAAAGCAGTGTTGGACGCGCCAAGATTAGGCTGCCTGAATGTACACGGTTCGATTTTGCCCCGTTGGCGTGGGGCAGCGCCGATTCAACGCGCGATTTGGGCAGGCGATGGGCAAACTGGCGTGACCATTATGCAAATGAATGAAGGCTTGGATACGGGCGATATGCTGCATAAAGTGTATTGTGACATCAGCCCAGAAGACACCTCTCTAAGCCTTTATCATAAGTTGGAACAGATTGCGCCAAATGCGTTGCTTGATGTGTTAAATGGTTTGGAAGCTGGGGCGTTTCCGCCTGAAGCGCAAGATGATGCCCTTGCCAACTATGCCGATAAACTTTCTAAACAAGAAGCGAAATTGGATTGGCAGCTTTCAGCGACACAGCTTGAGCGTTGTATTCGTGCGTTTAATCCTTGGCCGATTAGCTATTTTGTTACCACGGATAAAGACGGCAACGAGCAGACTTTGAAAGTGTATCAAGCCACGGTGCTGCCGCATCAAAATCAGCCAGCAGGCACGATTTTACAAGCGGACAAAAATGGCATTCAAATTGCCACCGCAGAGGGCGTGTTAAATCTCACGCAGCTGCAGCCTGCCGGTAAAAAGCCAATGTCGGCACAGGATTTACTCAATGGCCGAGCAGATTGGTTCAGTGTGGGTAAGGTGTTGGCATAATGAAACAAAAAATCAGCAAAAAAAGCACCGCACTTGCTACAAAATCCCTTTCTGCGCGCGCCGTGGCGGCTCAATATCTTTTGCAAGTGTTGGATAAGGGGCAATCGCTTTCCACCTTGTTGGCGGAAAAAAATCCTGCGCTGAAAGAGCAAGATCTCCCTTTATTACAAGAAATTTGCTTTGGCGTGTGCCGCGTATTGCCACGCTTAGAGCAAATTATTCAGCACTTGGTGGATAAGCCGTTGAAAGGCAAAACGCGTCTTGTGCATTGTTTATTGTTGGTGGGATTGTATCAATTATTATATTTACGCACGCCCGATCACGCGGTGGTAGATGAAATGGTAAAAGCCGCACGAAGCCTAAAATTGGACAGTTTTAAAGGCTTGGTGAATGCGGTGCTACGCCGTTTCTTACGCGAGCAAGAACACATTTTGGCGAAAGTGGATAAGCATTGGCAAACCTTGCACCCTGAATGGCTCGTGAATAAGCTGAAAAAAGCCTATCCAAATTGGCGTGAGATTGTGGAAGCGAATAACCAACGGCCACCAATGTGGTTGCGCGTGAACCCGCAACATAGCAATGTGAACGGGTATTTAACCTTGTTGCAAGAGATTGATATTGAAGCGGCAAGTGCGGATCACCCACAGGCAATCCGCTTGGCTCAGGCGAAAAATGTTGCGCAACTACCGCATTTCGCTGAAGGTTGGCTCACGGTGCAAGATTTGCACGCACAATGGTCGGGTTTATTGCTTGAGCCGCAAAATGGCGAATTGATTTTAGATGCCTGCGCCGCCCCAGGTGGAAAAACCACGCATATTTTAGAACTTGCGCCACAAGCCAAGGTGGTGGCATTAGATGTGGAACCGCATCGATTGACACGGGTGGAAGAAAATCTCGCACGAATGGGACAAAACGCCCTTGTGATTTGTGGCGATGCCAGCCAGCCAGATCAATGGTTCGCCCAAATTCAACAGCAGTTTGGCGAAAGTGCGGTGCAATTTGACCGAATTTTACTTGATGCTCCTTGTTCCGCCACTGGTGTTATCCGCCGCCACCCCGATATAAAATGGTTGCGTAAAGAAAGCGACATCGCCCCTTTAGTGGCCTTACAAAAAGCCATTTTAACCGCGTTATGGCAACGTTTAAAACCAAACGGCGTGTTGCTTTATGCCACTTGTTCGTTGTTGCCGGAAGAAAATAGTCAACAAATTGACGAATTTTTGCAACAACATCCTGAAGCGAAACTGATTGATTTACCTTTCGCTGAACAAGCACAGTTGGGGCATCAATTCTTCCCACAAGAAAATGGTGGCGATGGGTTTTATTATGCAAAATTAGTAAAAATGGAAGGGGTGAGTAAACCGTGAAATATCCAATGATTGATGTGATTATCCCCTGTTTTAATTGCCGTCAAACTTTAACGAGAGCGGTAGATTCTGTTTTGGCCCAGCCAAATGTGGGAAAATTATGGTTGGTTGATGATGCTTCAATAGATGGCACTGATGAATTAGCGAGACAATTACAGCGTAAATATCCCGAAAAAATTTGTGTGGAGCAAATGCCTAAAAACAGTGGTGTGGCGAAAACGAGAAATTGGGGGGCATTACAAAGTAACGCTGAGATTATCGCCTTTCTTGATGCAGATGATGCCTATGAAGAGGGAGCGTTAGAAAATGCATCAGCAGTTTTTGCATTTCGTCCAGAAATTAATGTTCTAAGGTTATCGCTAAAACCGGTAGATTTACCACAACGCTATGCCGAACAAGCTGATTTTGCTCAAGCTTGGCGATATATGGAAATGACTTGTGGGGGAAATCTTGTGTTTAATCGTTCGTTTTTTCTTGCTTGTGGTGGTTTTCCGCAACAGCCACTTTTTCAAGAATTAGGTGGAGAAGATGGGGCATTAGGCATTGCAACAACAAAACTTTGTGTTGTGGGAACGTTGTTTGATGAGGCAGGGGTGCTGCATTACTGTCGTGAGGGAATGCACGCACAACGTTTGCTTGATGGTCTTTTATTTGAACAATATGATAAAAGAATTACACAAGAAAAACTTGACGAAGCCAATCAAGTGACGGAGAGTATTTGTCAGCGAGTAGCACGTTTAAAGCATAACCTTAATCATTCACCGACAGGTGTATTACCTCTTAATATTGAGAGAGCACAACAATGAAAATCATTATTTTAGGTGCAGGTCAAGTAGGCACAACCTTAGCGGCGAATTTAGTGAGTGAGGATAACGACATCACCCTTGTGGATAACCAAGCGGATCGTTTGCTTGCTTTGCAAGATAAGCACGATTTGCGTGTTGTTAATGGCGTTGCTTCATCGCCAAAAGTGTTACGAGAAGCTGGGGCTGCTGATGCGGATTTGGTGGTCGCAGTAACCAATTCAGACGAAACCAATATGATCGCTTGCCAAGTGGCTTATACCTTATTTAACACGCCAACTAAGATCGCGCGTATTCGTAGTGCGGATTATTTGCGTGAGAAAAATAAACTTTTTCAGCCTGATGTGATCCCCATTGATCATATTATTTCGCCAGAAAAATTGGTTACCGATGAAATCGTTCGCTTGATTGATTACCCTGGGGCGTTGCAGGTTTCGCATTTTGCCAATGGGCGAATTAGTATTGTGGTGGTGAAAGCTTATTATGGTGGCCCTTTGGTGGGCTATGCGTTATCGGCGCTTAAAGAGCATCTGCCCCATATTGATTGCCGTGTGGTGTCAATTTTGCGTCAGGATAAGGTGATTCGTCCGCAAGGTTCAACCATTATTGAAGCAGGCGATGAAGTAACGTTCATTTGCGATACGATTCATATTAAAGCCATTATGAGCGAATTACAGCGCTTGGAAAAACCTTATAAACGCATAATGATTATTGGTGGCGGAAATATTGGTAGCGGCGTGGCAAAACGTTTGGAAGAGCAATGTTCAGTAAAATTGATTGAACGTAATCCTGAACGTGCCATTGCGTTGGCAGAGCGTTTATCAAAGACGTTAGTTTTTTGCGGTGATGCTTCTGATCAATCCTTGTTATTTGAAGAACATATTGAAAATATTGATGTTTTTCTTTCGCTTACCAGTGATGATGAAGCGAACATTATGTCTGCCTTGCTCGCTAAACGCTTAGGGGCGAAAAAGGCGATGGTGCTGATCCAGCGAATGGCATATATCAATTTATTGCAAGGGGGAACGCTGGATATTGTGGTTTCACCACAGCAGGCGACCATTTCTGCCTTGCTTGGGCATATTCGTAAAGGTGATGTGGGGAGCGTGGTGTCTTTACGTCACGGTATCGCCGAAGCTTTAGAAATTGTGGTACACGGTGAAGCGGAATCTTCTAATGTGATTGGGCGACAAGTATCTGACATCAAGTTACCTGCGGGAGCAATTATTGGCGCAGTGTTGCGTGGCGATGATGTGATGATTGCACGAAAAAGTTTAGTGATTGAAGAAGATGATCACATTGTGGTGTATGTGAGTGATAAAAAACATATTCCTGAAGTGGAAAAATTATTCCAGCCAAGTGCGTTTTTTATTTAGTCATAGACAAAAGCGCGGTGTAAAAAAGGGCAGATTTTTATCTGCCCTGTTTTTTATGCCTGATTGGCGGAAGAGGGTTTGAGTAAGCTGAGCGCAAGGGCTGCAATTAACAGCATTATTGCTGCACCGATATAGAGATTTTGCTTTTCCCAACCTTGATCCAGTAAAAAGCCCGCGGCGATTGGCGAAAGGATTGCGCCAATGCGCCCTACGCCAATTGACCAGCCAACTCCGGTGCTACGAATATCACTCGCATAAATGCTTGGATTTAAGGTATAAAGCCCACTGATACAGCCATTGATTAATGCGCCAACTAGCACTCCCAATAACATTGCAAGCCATAGTAAAGCAGAAGATAAAATAAAGGCAATCACGACAACGGCAGAAATTAAGGTAAAGAAAATCAGTACTTTATGTGCTTTCCAATAGCTTGCGAGTAAGCCATATAATAGCGCGCCACCCGTGCCACCAAGCGAAATCATAATTCCGATAATGACACTTTGCTCCGTGCTCATACCGTTTTCTTTCAGTAGTGCTGGCGTCCACGAGCTAATGAAATAAAAGCTCGCCATAATGGTGAAAAAAGCTAACCAAATGGCGAGGGTTGATGTTAAATACTGTGCATTGAATATTTGCGTTAATGGCAAGGTTTTTTGTGTACGCTGAGTTTGTGGCGTGAGCTGATAAGTTTCAGTAATTCCCATTTTTTTCAAGATACGATTTAACCGCACTTGGGCATTTTTAGGTTGTTTATTGAGTAAATAATCAATGGATTCAGGTAACCAGATAATTAAGCATACCCAACATAAGGCCGTGAGTGCCGCTCCCACAAGGAAAACGGAGCGCCAACCATATTCGGCTTGTAATTGTACGGCAAAAAGTCCACCTAGCATTGCACCGATACCAAATCCAGCTGCATAAATGCTAATGGCGAGGCTGCGCCATTTTTTTGATGAATATTCACTGGTTAAGACATTTGTGCCCACTAAAATCCCACCAACGCCTAAGCCTGTGATAACGCGCCAAATGGCTAAAATATCAGCATTGTTAGCCAGATAAGAGCCGAACATTCCGAGCGCAGAAAGCAACACGCTAATTAATAATAAAGGACGGCGACCAATTTTATCCGCAATAGGGGCAAGAAAAAGCGAGCCAGCTGCCATTCCAAATACGCCTGCGCTGAGCAGATAGCCTAATTCGCTATTGCTTAGGGCGAATTCACTACGGATACCACTGGCGGTGAAAGCTAAAGCTAAGACATCAAAGCCATCAAGCAGATTGAGCAAGGTAGCCATTAGCACGATAGCCCATTGGTAAAGACTCATTGGGCGTTGAGCGATTTGTTGTGTTAAATGCATTAATATTAATTTCCTTATGCTGAAGTGCGGTAATTTTTTTGTGAGATTTTTTGTAAGCTGCGTAAGATCATCGTTAAAGCCACGCCATAGGCTGGAACAAAAAGAACAATGCCAACAAAAAGTTTAAATAGATAATCGACAAAACCTAATTCAAACCAATGTTCTGCCATAAAAGGATCGCTGCTAGCGTAAAATGCCACAAAGAAAAAGAGAAAGGTATCCGCCATTGAGCCAAAGGTCATTGAGCTACTTGGCGCAATCCACCACGTTTTTAGTTGGCGTAAGCGATTGAATACTAAGACATCTAGCAGCTGACCAAATACATAGGCGACAAAACTGGCAATGGCAATGCGGAATACAAAGCTATTAAATGTAAGTAACGCATCAAGGCCTTGATATTGGCTATCAGAAAACAATGTAGAAATCACATAGCTAATAATAAGGGCAGGGAACATCACGACAAAAATAATCCAGCGAGCTTCTTTTGCACCAAAAATTCGTACGGTCAAATCGGTGGCAAGAAAAATAAACGGAAAGGTCAGCGTTCCCCAAGTGCTATGGAAAGAAAAATCCGCGGCGCCAAATAGATCGAGCGGCAAGTGAACTTCAAAAGGGATTTGCACCAAATAATTGCTTGCGGCAATAATCAGAATATGGAAAAAGCTGAGAATAATTAAGGCGTTCTTTTTCTGTTGATCATTAAAGATCGGTAAGTTTGTTTTCATTTGTGTACCTTTTTGTTAAATCTGTTGGGGTGAGGGAACCCAAATTAATGAATTGATTGTGTCCTTTAAAATAAGGAATGCGAGATGATACGGATTTTTAGCAAGAATTCAAGAGATAGGTAAAAGTGCGGGTAAAAATTAAGGCGGTTTTTACACCGCCTTAATGTGATTATTGGTTGTTTTGAACGTAGTCAATTGCTGATTGAACAGTAGTGATTTTTTCTGCTTCTTCATCAGGAATTTCGATATCGAATTCTTCTTCTAAAGCCATCACTAATTCAACAGTGTCTAAAGAGTCTGCACCTAAATCTTCAACGAAAGAAGCTTCTGGTTTAACGTCTTCTTCTTTAACACCTAATTGTTCAACAATGATTTTTTTTACGCGTTCTTCAATGCTCATTTGCTTTTCCTATTATAGTTAGCCATAAAATAATGGTTTTATAGTGTATGTATTTTTAGCTAAGTTGCAACCTATTTTTGCAAGGTCAAACCACAAATCAACTAACAAAAATACATTCGCTAAAAATAAGTTACGTTACTTTGCTAACGCAACAGCCAACGTAAACAATTTACATCGCTGGGGGCGATTTTAGCATTAAGCCCCCCGCTTGGCTATGTTTTCGTGCAAGAAATTGTTTTAAATCAAAGATTAAACAGAAAATCTTTTCCGTGATGGAATGAATTTTCCTTTTAAATCTTAGGGTTATGGCATTATGCCATATACATTCCACCATTAACGTGTAGGGTAGAACCGGTAATGTAACCTGCATCATCAGAGGCTAAAAAGGCCACTGCCTTGGCAATATCTTTTGGTTCGCCTAAACGACCCGCAGGCACGTTAGCCAAGGTTGCCGCTTTTTGTTCTTCTGTTAATGCGTCTGTCATATCTGTGGCAATAAATCCAGGAGCAACCACGTTTACAGTGATTCCGCGCGAAGCCACTTCTTTGGCAAGGGCTTTGCTGAAACCAATTAAACCTGCTTTGGCCGCGCAATAGTTTGCTTGTCCGGGGTTACCCATTGAGCCAACCACTGAGCCAATGGTGATAATGCGTCCAAAGCGTTTTTTCATCATTGAACGTAACATTGCTTTGGAAAGATGGAATACCGATGTGAGATTAGTTTGTAAAATATCAAACCATTCTTCATCTTTCATTCGCATTAATAGGTTATCACGGGTGATCCCTGCGTTATTAACAAGAATATCAATATCACCGAAATCAGCTTTGATTTGTGCAAGCACCGCATCAATAGATTGCGCGTCTGCAACATTCAATACAAGGCCTTTGCCTTTTTCACCTAAGTAAGCTGAAATGCTTTCAGCTCCTTTTTCAGAAGTGGCTGTGCCGATCACAAATGCGCCTTTTGCACTTAATTCTTCTGCAATCGCGCGTCCAATCCCACGGGTTGCCCCTGTTACTAACGCAATTTTACCTTGCATAATTGTTCTCCTAATTGTCTTTTTTAGGCTTCGGTTAATACCGCGTACGCTTTTTCTAGCGATGCTACATCATTGACGGCAACGGCGGTTAATTCTTTCACAATACGGCTTGTTAAACCGGTAAGCACTTTATTTGGGCCAATTTCTACTAACACTTCAATGCCATTTTGTGCCATTTTTTCTACGGTTTCAGTCCAGCGTACAGGGCTGTATAGCTGACGAATAAGTGCGGTGCGAATTTCTTCACTTTTTTCTTCTGCTTTCACATCAACATTATTGATCACCGCAACTTCAGGGGCTTTAATGGCAATGCTTTCTAACGATACGGCAAGTTGATCTGCCGCTGGTTTCATTAAGGCACAATGAGAAGGCACGCTCACCGCTAAAGGTAAGGCACGTTTTGCGCCAGCTTCTTTACAGGCTGCTGCGGCACGCTCTACGGCAGCTTTTGCGCCTGCAATCACCACTTGCCCTGGTGAGTTAAAATTCACCGCTGAAACCACTTCGCCTTGCTCGGCGTCTTTACAAGCTTTGATGATTGATTCGTTATCTAAACCAATAATGGCATACATTGCGCCAGTGCCTTCTGGCACGGCTTGTTGCATTAATTTTCCGCGTAATTCCACTAATTTAATGGCATCTTGGAAATCAATGACACCTGCGCAAACTAAGGCAGAATATTCGCCAAGGCTATGGCCTGCCATTACGCTTGGTTTTAAATCTGGATATTGTTGTTGCCAAACACGATAAATTGCCACGGAAGCGGCTAAAAGTGCGGGCTGAGTTTGCCAAGTTTTGTTTAATTCTTCCGCGGGGCCTTGTTGTACGAGTTGCCATAAATCATAGCCAAGTACTTCAGAGGCTTGCTTAAAGGTTTGTTCTACAACGGGAAATTGATTAGCTAAGTCCGCTAACATTCCCACTGCTTGAGATCCTTGTCCTGGGAAAACCATTGCAAATTTTTTCATTCTTATATCCTATTTTCGATTTTGAGTTGCTATTCTAGCAGATAAATTTAAAAACGAACTAAGGCTGCACCCCAAGTCCAACCACCGCCAAAGGCTTCTAATAAGACTAATTGACCACGCTGAATACGTCCATCACGCACTGCTTCATCAAGAGCAGTTGGCACGGTGGCGGCACTGGTATTGCCATAGCGATCAAGGGTGATCACCACTTGCGACATATCCATTTCTAGTTTTTTCGCAGTGGCGCTGATAATGCGTAAGTTCGCTTGATGTGGCACTAACCAGTCAATATCTTTTTTGTCTAGCTTATTGAAAGCAAGAGTTTCTTCCACCACGTTTGACAATTGGCTCACCGCCAATTTGAACGTGGCATTGCCTTGCATTGAGATATAACCAGAATGGGTATCCTTAGGTTCAGCCTGTGGTAATACGAGCATATTATCGGTATCAGGCGAAGCGTGTAAGTGGGTTGAAATAATCCCTGTATTTTCATCGGTTTCTAAAATCACCGCACCTGCACCATCACCAAATAACACTACTGTACTGCGATCGGTTTCATCAAGATGACGTGAGTTTAAATCCGCACCGATTACCAAGGCTTTTTTCACCTGTCCGTTACGCACAAATTGATCCGCCACTGAAAGGGCATACACAAAACCTGTACAAGCTGCTGCAACATCAAAGGCAATGGCGTCTTTAATGCCAAGAATGCCTTGAATTTGACAAGCTGCACTTGGGTAAGAATGAGAATTCGTGGTTGTGCCAACCACAATGAGATCGATTTCTTGTGGATCAATATTGGCCATTGCTAGGGCATTCTGCGCGGCCGCTGCGCCCATTGTCGCAACGGTTTCATTCTCACCTGCAATACGGCGTTCTTTAATGCCTGAACGCGTGGTGATCCACTCATCAGAGGTATCCACCATTTTTTCTAAATCGGCATTTGTTCTCACTTGTTCTGGCGCATAGCTACCAGTGGCTAAAATTCTACTATACATAACAATTTCTAATGATTAATGAATTGAAAGCTAATATCTTTGCAAGCCAGCTAAAATCTTTTCAGGGATTTTTTGTCTTGCTTGCTGTGCCGCATCAGCAATGGCGTAAGCAAAGCCATCAATGTTAGCGCTGCCGTGGCTTTTGACGACCACAGCGGTTAAACCAATTAATGACGCGCCGTTATATTGGTCTGGATTAATTTGTTTTAAGCGTTGATAGCTCCCTTTCAACAAGAAAGTTCGCACAAACCAGCGAAAAATCGGTTTTAAAATATGATTTGTTTTATTCAATGTTGGACTGCCTTTGAATAAAGAAATCACATTCTTTGCCGCGCCCTCTAAGGTTTTTAATGCCACATTGCCCACAAAGCCGTCATTGACAATCACATCAGCTTTGCCGTTGAGCAATAAATCTCCCTCAATAAAACCAATGTAATTTAAGGTGGGATTTTGCTTCAATAATTCTGCCGCATCACGAATAGATTTATATCCTTTAATTTCTTCGATGCCAATATTTAGCAACGCAATACGCGGAAAAACCAGATCTAAACAATTCTCAGCAAAAATTGATCCCATTAATGCAAACTGATAAAGATTTTCTGCACTACATTCAATATTGGCACCAAGATCAAGCATTACAGAACGATCGCCATTCATTGTAGGGATCACAGAAATTAACGCAGGACGCTCAATCCCTTTCAGCGGTTGCAATAAAATTTTGGCTAAGCCCATTAATGCCGCCGTATTGCCAGCGCTCACGCACGCCTGTGCCTCGCCTTTTTGCACCGCTTCAATGGCTAAACGCATTGATGTGCCTTTGCTATGACGCAGGGCATAAGACAAACCTTGGGTATTTTCAATGATTCTGCTGCAATGGCAAACCTTGATGCGAGCTTGCAACGCAGTGGGGATCTTTTCTAATAAAGGGAGAATTTTTTGGCTGTCGCCAAATAATAAAAGAGAAAGCATCGGATCTTGTTCCAACGCTTTTATGGATGCTGGGATAGTAACACGGGGACCAATGTCCCCGCCCATCACATCTAACGCAAGGGTTAGACGGCTCAAGTGAATACCTTATATAAAAAGGAATTACTTGTTGATCACTTTACGACCGCGGTAATAACCGTCAGCAGTAACGTGGTGACGTAAATGGGTTTCGCCAGTTGCTTTATCTACTGATACTGCTGCAGTAGTTAAGGCATCGTGTGAACGACGCATATCACGACGTGAACGAGATTTTTTATTTTGTTGAACAGCCATTGGCTATACTCCTAAATTTACTTTTGCTTTAAACTAGCTAATACAGCGAACGGGTTCGGTTTTTTTGCCAATTCTTCGGGCAATTCGCCAAAAACCTGTTCAGCCACGGACACTTCACAGTGTTCAGATGAATGCATCGGCACAATCGGCAGACATAACATCAATTCATCTTCAATTGTTGCCAGTAAATCTATTTCCCCAAACTCGTTAAGTTCAATAGGTTCATAAATCTCTGGTAACGCATCGGCTTGATCCAAATTAGAAACAGGGCTATATGCAAACTCGGCTTCCAAGATTTGGTTAAAAGGTTCACCGCAGCGCTGACAAGTGAGTTCCACTTCAACCTGAGCTTTGCCTTTCATTACCACTAATTTTTGTGGATCAATGAAAAATGATAATGTTACCTGTGCATCGCTGAGCACTTTATTTACTGATTCAGCCAGGCGACCAAGTTGGTTGATTGCATAATAGCCATCATAATCCAATCTACGCTGTGCATCCTTTACTGGATCAGTTGTAAGGGGTAGTTTTACCTTTTGCATAGGGCGTGCATATTACCTTTTGATGTTCAATTAGTCAAAGGAAATTATGATTTTTTATGCGAAAAGTGCGAATTTCCTTTTTCTTAAATTTGATCTTGTTTTTCTAAACGGAAAAATTCTGCTTGAGGAAAATGTTGGTGCAAATAATTTTCCAAATAACGCGTCGTTTCATCATTGATGGTTTCATCGCCTAAGGGATAGCGATTATAAATTAATCCTTTTAATTCAATATGATACTGCTTGCAGGCTAACAAACTAAGCAAGGTGTGATTAATACTGCCCAGTTTTCCTGAGGTTACTAAAATCATAGGATAGCCTTGCGCGGCCACATAATCTAAGGTGGTGTGCTGTTCATCATAAGGCACGCACAAGCCGCCTGCGCCTTCCAATAGCACATAATCATAACGCGCGGCCAGCTTGTCTGTTGCTTGGCGGATAAGTGCGGTGCAAATTTCACGATTTTCTAGGCGTGCGGCGAGATGCGGAGAACAAGGGTAAGAAAATAAATAAGGGCAGGTTAGTCCTTGCTGATCTTCGGGCAATAGCTCAATACCTTGCAATTTGCGGTGTTGCACAATGTCTTCAGAAATTTCTTCGCAGCCTGTTTGGATCATTTTTTGCGTAATGACCGAAAAACCTTGTTGCGCAAGTTTTTTCCCATACCAGCCTGTGGCGATGGTTTTTCCTACATCGGTGTCAATGCCCGAAATAAAGATCACTTGCCCTGTCATTTTGTTTCCCCTTGCTATAATTTTTGCGCCAAAATAAAAAGTGGCTGATAATTCAACCGCACTTGTCCTTGCGGATTTTCATATTGCGCTTTGTAATCTGCAATAAATTGTTGCAATCGTCCCTTTGTCCAACGCCCTTGCCCTGTGGCAGTAACGCCAGTGGCTTTGAGATGTTGCAACACCGCCAACGGATTAGAAAAATACAGCGGCATCGCTTGTTCAAATAAGGCTTTGATCTCAAATCTTTCACTCAGCCATTGTTGCCATTGAGCCAAATCAGGATAATCCAAGCCAATTCCCGTTAACGCACGAATTTCTGCTAAATTTTGTGGAGCAAAAGTGCTAATCAGCAAGATGCCATTTTCACGCAATAAATCGGCACATTTATTGACGAAACCGTGCGGATCAGCAAACCACTGCACCGCAGAAGCGGAAGCGATGAGATCATAATGCGCAGGAAACGGATAGTTTTCCCCATCGCCTTGATAAAAAACAACATTCTCTTGTGGAAATAGGGCGTTAAGTTGGCTTTTCACATCGCATAAATCGTTAAATGCCCAAGATTTCACTTGTAAATGTTGCGCTAAAAGTTGGCTAAAATGCCCCGTGCCACAACCAATTTCCAGCACTTGTGAAAAAGCCGTTCTGCCCGTTTGCAATAACAGCTGTAACAGTTGCTGATTAATTTGCTGCTGCGCTTGTGCTTGATTGTCGTAGCTCTGTAAGGCTTGGCTAAAGCATTGCGCAACGCGAGATTTATCTACCGACTTCATTAAAATAACTCAGCCCACGCGTGAAATTGTGCAAAAGGATAGTGCGCTAATGGCATTGTCTGTAAGACAAATTCTGTGCCATTTTGCACCGCACTTTGTTTTTGTGCCACACTTTGCTTTTGCACCGCTGCATAAGTTTGCCAAAAGTTAAGCTGATTTTGGCTAGGGAAAATGCGATCTTTCTCCCCTACAATAGCTTTTGTCCAGTTCAGCGATTTTCCATTATTTTGCTGAATAGATTGATAAAGTTCGCCTAATTCTGACCGCACTTGCTGCCAATTACGTTGCCCTACTAATTGGTTATATTGTGCGAACGTGGTGCTATCACCGCACATTCTGCGTTGAAATTTGGCTAAATTGCGTTCATCTAGCTGTTCTAGCGTGCCGATAAATACCGCTTGCGGAATGCCCATTGCATCATCACAAGGCTTGCCTGTGCCGTTAATGGCAGTCGCGCTAACAAGAGGCGTTTGCCCAAGTATCTGATTTGCCACCCACACGCCCATTGACCAAGCCACCACACGGATCTGCGAATAAGGGGAAAGATCCACATTCAATGCCAGATCTTGATAGTCATAGCACAGCAATAAATCGGTGTTTTCTGGTAACGCTAAGTGAGAAACCGCACTGGCTGGCGTTCCCCAGCCCGCAAAATAAATGATTAAATTTGGATTATTATCTGCGCGCTTGATTAATTCTATTTGCATTGTTGTTGCTCAAATTCCATTAAGGTTGTGAGAAAAGCGTCCACTTCTTGCTCTGTCATATCCGCTGTTAAAGAAACGCGAATGCGTGATGTGCCTTTTGGTACCGTAGGCGGACGGATCGGCAAACAATAATAGCCTTGTTGCTGTAAGGCAAGCGCTGTTGCCACGGTTTTTTGATTATCACCGATAATATAAGGAATAATACCGCTTTCGCTCAGAATTGATTGGGCTAAATTCTCGCGAAAAAAGCACCGCACTTTTTCGCTTAGCTGATGTAAATGTTGGCGGCGCGCGGCAAAGTGCGGGAGTTTTTCAAACAGAAATGCGGTCCACGCCACACACAATGGCGGCAGCGCGGTAGAAAAAATCAGCGGTCGCATTTTATTAATTAAATAATCTTTAATGAGCTGATCGCACACCACATAAGCGCCCATTGATGCCAAGGCTTTGCCAAAGGTGCCTACTAGAAAATCAATGTCTTGCAGGCAACCTTGCTGTTCCGCAATGCCTAGTCCTGTTTTTCCATAAGCGCCGATGGCGTGGGCTTCGTCCACATAGAGCAACACGTTACCAAAGCGTTGTTTAAGCGCCACTAATTGTGGCAAATCTGCTATATCACCGTCCATACTAAATAGGCTTTCGGTTACGATGATCATTCGTTGATACTGGTTTTGGTGCTTGCTGAGTAGGCTTTCTAAATGATTGAGATCATTATGCCGATAGCGCACGAAATCTGCCTCGCTCAAACGAATGCCATCAATGATACTGGCGTGAACCAATTTATCCGCCACGATCAGGGTTTTCTTATTTGCCACCGCGGGCAAAATACCGATGTTGGCGTGATAGCCACTATTAAACAGCAAGCACGCCTCGCATTCAAATCGGCTTGCCATTAGGCTTTCGAGCTGTTCGTAAATGGCGAAAGATCCCGTGAGTAACCTTGAGGAAGAGGAAGTAAAGTGCGGTAGGTTTTCGCCATAGTTTTTTAAAAATTCGCTTTTCAATGCGTCATCATTGGCAAGACCTAAATAATCATTAGAGGACATATTGAGCATTGTACGTCCGTCTTTGACGATCATCTTGCCTTGATGATCTAACTGGGGAAGCTGACGAAACTGCCCTTGAGCTTTAAGTTCTGCCAGTGTTTGTGCAAAATCAGCGAGATGATTATTCATTGTAAACCTCTTTGAGTACTGCCAATAAGCCTTGCGTGAGCTGGCTGAGCTGGGTTGCCGAAATAATAAAAGGAGGCATAATATACACCAAATGGCCGAAAGGGCGTAGCCAAATGCCTTTTTCGACAAAGTTTGGTTGTAAAATATTCAAATCCACGGGGGCTTTCATTTCTAACACGCCAATCGCCCCCAGCACACGCACCTCTTTCACCGCCTTGAAGGATTTTGCAGGGGCAAGTTCCATTTTTAATTGTTGCTCAATGCGTTGCACATTGCCTTGCCAATCACTTTCTAACAGAAGATCAATGGACGCACAGGCAATGGCACAAGCCAGCGGGTTGCCCATAAACGTAGGTCCGTGCATAAAACATTTTGCCTCGCCGTTACAAATGGTTTCTGCTATGTGAGCGTTGGTAACGGTGGCAGAAAGGGTTAAATAACCGCCTGTGAGAGCTTTGCCTAAACAGATAATATCTGGCTTGATATTGGTATATTCTGTGGCAAACAGTTTGCCTGTGCGCCCAAATCCCGTGGCGATTTCATCAAAAATCAGCAAGACACCATATTCATCACACAAGGCGCGCGCTTTTTCTAAATAGGTCGGCGAATAAAAATACATTCCCCCCGCACCTTGTACAATCGGCTCTAAAATTAAGGCAGCAATTTCACCGCTCTTTTCTGCCAGCAAATCTTTGAGCGGCTGAATATCCGCCTCTTGCCATTGTCCGTCAAAGGTGGTTTTCGGTTGCGGTAAAAAATATTGCACGGGCAGGCCTTTGGCAAACAGGCTGTGCATTCCGGTAATCGGATCGCACACGGACATCGCGTGCCAGGTGTCGCCGTGATAGCCTGAACGAATAGTGGCGAATTTGTAACGCTGGCTTTCACCTTTGGCTTGCTGATATTGCACCGCCATTTTCATCGCCACTTCCACCGCCACCGAGCCACTATCGGCAAAGAAAATTTTATCCAAGCCCGCAGGCAATAATCGCACCAAACGCTGGGCAAGCTCACCAGCGGGATCGTGGGTAAATCCACCGAACATAATATGGCTCATTTTTTCCAACTGATCTTTCGCCGCTTGGTTCAATTTCGGGTGATTATAACCGTGCAACGCTGCCCACCAAGAAGACATTCCATCAATCAGCCGCTTGCCATTTTTCAACGTGATTTCCACCCCGTCCGCACGTTCCACCGCAAACATCGGCGCATCACTGTTAATGCGTGAATAAGGGTGCCAGATGTGGTTTTTATCGATATTAAGGAGGGATTGTTCTTGCATTTTTGCTCTTCCTTTAATTTTGTTATTTTAATCGGAACATTTGAGCGTCTTTAGGTTTCGCCCTAAAAGGGCGACCTACTTTTCTTTGCTTGTGCAAAGCAAAGTAGGCAAAAGAAAGCACACCCTGCAGTCTTGCTATTATTCGCAAGTTCACCTTGTTCACTTGCTCACCCTATTGGGTCGTTGCTAACGCAACGCTCAAAAAGCTATGCTTTTTGTCCTCATTCCAGTTAAATTTTTTATACGGCGAAAAAAGAGATTTTGTTTCGCTTCGCTACACAAAATTACAATTTTTTTCGCCTAAAAATTTAACTTCCATTCGGGCAAGACTGAAGGGAACCCGATGGAGCGTCAATCGAGAAAATATAATAAAATTTAAGATTTGTGAACACTACCCCCATTCCTGTGATAAATCAAGGCAAAATCCGCATATCGTTGCACAAGTAGGATAAGTTGATATAATCGCCCTTCCATTTTAACAAAGGAAAACCTTATGACATTAAAAACGCAAATGCCTTTAACGTATTGGCAACGTGTAAAAGTGGCCTTTCAATATGTAATGCCGCAACTTTATTTAACCCAGCTTGCAGGTTGGTTTGCAAAGCAGAGTTGGGGCGCGCTAACCCATTTAGTGATTAAATTATTTGCGAAAAAATACCAAGTCAATATGCAAGAAGCGCTTAAACCAAATTTTAATGATTATGCGACCTTTAATGAATTTTTTATCCGTCCTTTAGCGGAAGGGGCGAGAAAAATTGATGAAAATCCTACCTCACTTTGTTTACCTGCAGATGGCCGCGTGAGCCAGCTCGGGCATATTGATGAAGATCGTTTATTACAAGCCAAAGGACACGATTTTAGCCTTGCTGATCTGCTTGCCAATGATAAAGAATTGGTTGAGGCCTTTAAAAATGGTGAATTCGCCACAATATACCTTTCACCGAGAGATTACCATCGTGTCCATATGCCTTGTGATGGCACATTACGCAAAATGATTTATGTACCGGGTGAACTGTTTTCAGTTAATCCATTTTTGGCAGAACACGTTCCCAATTTATTTGCGCGCAACGAACGCGTGATCTGCGTGTTTGATACGGAATTTGGGCAAATGGTACAAATTTTAGTGGGGGCAACCATCACAGCGAGCATTAGTACACAATGGGCTGGCGTGATTAACCCACCGCGCAGCAAAGAGGTGAAAGTCTGGACATATAGCGGTGAAAATGCCGTGAAATTACACAAAGGTCAAGAAATGGGCGCGTTCCAGCTTGGTTCTACGGTAATCAATCTATTCCAGCCAAACCAAGTGAAATTGGCAGAACAGTTGGCGGTTGATGTGCCAGTGCATATGGGCGAAGTGTTAGCTTATAAAAACACGATGTAATAAATCGCTTAATCAAACACATTTATTTTTAATAGAAGGAAAAAACAATGTCAGAACAATTTTTTAACCAAGTCGCTTTAGATGATGTTTCTGCCAAAGGCAGTTACGGTATCGGTTTACAAATCGGTCAGCAATTAGTTGATAGCAAATTAGCAGTAAAAGCAGAGGCAGTGGCGAAAGGGATCTTTGATGCGTTAAATCAAAATGCGCCAGCAATTGACTTAAACGAAGTGAGTCAAGCCTTACAACAACTGCAACAACAAGCCGCAGAAGCAGCGCAAGCACAATTCAAAAAAATTGAAGAAGAAGGCAAAGCCTATCTTGTAGAAAATGCGAAAAAAGACGGCGTGAAAGTAACAGATTCAGGCTTGCAATATGAAGTGTTAGTGGAAGGTAACGGCAAAATCCCAAGCAAACAAGATCAAGTACGCGTTCACTACACCGGAACATTGCCAGACGGCACCG
This sequence comes from Avibacterium avium, assembly GCF_900454535.1. Classification (GTDB taxonomy): domain Bacteria; phylum Pseudomonadota; class Gammaproteobacteria; order Enterobacterales; family Pasteurellaceae; genus Avibacterium; species Avibacterium avium. The sequence goes on along the minus strand of NZ_UGSP01000001.1, from coordinate 209,006 downwards.
TATTCGACAGCTCCGTACAACGTGGCCAACCTGCTGAATTCCCTGTAAGCGGCGTAATCCCTGGTTGGGTTGAAGCCCTTTCAATGATGCCAGTTGGCTCAAAATGGAAACTCACCATTCCACATAACCTTGCCTACGGCGAGCGTGGCGCAGGTGCAGCAATCCCACCATTTAGCACATTAGTGTTTGAAGTGGAATTGTTGGATATTCTTTAATTATTCATTTCATTTTACTAAAGCTGGGTTATTCCCAGCTTTTTTTGTGCAAACTTCCCCGATCTTTTAGTCATTCTCAGATTAAGCTATAATGCCAGCCACATTTATTTAGCGAAGGAATTAATTATGCAAAATCCAAAAGATGATGTGCTTTATGCCCCTGTTGAGTGGGTTGATCATAGCGAAGGCTATACGGATATTCTTTATCACAAATCCACCGATGGCATTGCCAAAATCACCATTAACCGCCCAGAAGTGCGTAACGCTTTCCGTCCACAAACCGTGAAAGAAATGATCAACGCGTTTTCTGACGCACGTTTTGACGAAAATATCGGCGTGATCGTGCTAACAGGACAAGGGGAAAAAGCGTTCTGCTCAGGTGGCGATCAAAAAGTGCGTGGTGATTACGGTGGTTATAAAGATGACGCTGGCGTACATCATCTAAACGTGTTGGATTTTCAGCGTGATATTCGTAGCTGCCCGAAACCTGTGGTGGCAATGGTGGCAGGTTATGCTATCGGTGGCGGCCACGTTTTACATATGCTTTGCGATCTGACGATTGCGGCGGAAAATGCCATTTTCGGTCAAACAGGCCCGAAAGTGGGATCGTTCGATGGTGGCTGGGGCGCAAGCTATATGGCACGCATTGTAGGGCAGAAAAAAGCGCGTGAAATTTGGTTCTTATGTCGTCAATATAATGCACAAGAAGCCTTGGATATGGGCTTAGTGAACACGGTTGTGCCTTATGCAGAGTTAGAAAAAGAAACCGTGCGTTGGTGTCGTGAAATGTTGCGTAACAGCCCGATTGCGTTGCGTTGCTTAAAAGCCGCATTAAACGCAGATTGTGATGGACAAGCTGGCTTACAAGAGCTGGCAGGCAACGCCACAATGCTGTTCTATATGACAGAAGAAGGGCAAGAAGGGCGCAACGCCTTCAATGAAAAGCGTGCGCCAGATTTCAGCAAATTTAAACGCAATCCATAATCATCAAGTGCGGTGAAAAATCTCAACATTTTCACCGCACTTTGCTTTTCTTTAATTAGCCGTAGTAGGCAAGGAAATTAAATGAAACAGGAAATTCGCTGGCAACAACGGTTACAGAATTATCAACGCGCCTTTACTCAGCTTACAGAATTTGTCCAACAACCTAAGCTAAACAAGTTTGAACAGCAAGGTTTGGTGCAGTGCTTTGAATATAATTACGAGCTAGCTTGGCGTGTGATGAAAGATTATCTCAATTACCAAGGCGTAAGTGATATTCAAGGTAGTCGCGATGCTATTCGTAAAGCCTTTAATATTGGGTTAATTGATGATGGACAAACGTGGTTGGATATGGTGGACGATCGCATTTTATCGGTGCATAGTTATAACGAAAGCACGGTTAATCAAATTGTTGAAAAAATTTACCGCACTTATTATCCGCTCTTTGGTCAATTTGAAGGAAAAATGGTAGCGCTATGCCAGGAAAATTTGGCTTAACCGAGCGAACACTATCTCGTTTGACGGCATTATTTCAAGCTTATCCTGAGATTGAGCAAGTGATTATTTATGGCTCAAGAGCAAAAGGCACGCATCGCGCAGGTTCTGATATTGATTTAACCTTGGTGGGCGAACAAATTAGCCCAGAAACTTTGAATCGTTTATTTGGTGAATTACAAGATTCAGATATTCCTTATTTGGTCGATTTGTCCATTTATTCACAGATTACCCACTCAGAGTTGCTCAAACATATTCAGCAAGTGGGGCAAGTGCTTTATCAAAAACAGGTGAAAAAATAATGCAAGAAATCTCTCTCAAAAAAATCATTCTATTTTGGACGGCGGTGGTGTTATTTAATGCGGCGTTATGTTTTGCCTTTGGACTAATGGTGTCCAGTAATGTTCTTTCTATATTAGGAATGATCGTGGGCATTGGCTTCTTCATTGCCTTTTATAGCTTTATTGATTACAAATTGTGGGCAATGCATAAACATTTATGGCGTAATGCGTTGCGACAAAGTGGCATTATTCGGGGATGTTTTCAAATTTCGATTTTGTTGCATTTTTCTATCGAGTTCTTCTGTGGCTTTTTTGCATTGAGTTTATTGGAAGTTTTATTTGGCAGAAATATATCGCTCTTTTTACACAGTTTGCTTGCGACCTTGCTTACGGGGACATTCTTGTCTGTAATGCTAGGGATCATTTGTTTAATTTGTTTTTGGATTGCGAAGTCAGCGCACAAAGTTAAGGAATAAAAAGGAGAAAATATGCGTTCTTATCAACTTTATCGTTATCAAATCCCAATGGATTCGCAAGTGGTGTTACGCAATCGCTTTTTGAAATTGCGTGAGGGGTTGTTGGTGCAAATTCGTTGTGGTGAACACGAGGGTTGGGGGGAAATTGCTCCACTGCCTGAATTTAGCCAAGAAACCCTTGAGCAGGCGGAAGCCCAAGCCAAGCAGTGGCTGAAAGATTGGGATGTGGCACGCAGTCAAAATCGAAAATTGTCCTTGGAGGGGTTGTATCCTTCCGTGGCGTTTGGGCTAAGTTGTGCTTTGGCAGAAATGAAAGGCGAATTGCCGGAGCAAGGAAATTACCGCACTGCGCCCCTTTGCTATGGCGATCCTGATGAGCTTTATGCAGAGCTAGATCAGCTCGAAGGGGAAAAAGTAGCGAAAATCAAAGTAGGCTTATACGAAGCCAATCGTGATGGTTTAATCGCCGATATGTTTTTGGAAGCCATTCCTGATCTTAAATTACGTTTAGATGCCAATCGTGCGTGGACGCCAGCGAAAGCGCAGCTGTTTGCCAAATATATTAAACCTGAACATCGTGGGCGTATTCAATTTTTGGAAGAGCCTTGCAAAACCCCTGAAGAAAGCCGTCAGTTCGCCGCTGAAACAGGCATTGCTATCGCGTGGGACGAAAGTGTGCGCGAGCCAAATTTTCAAGTGAAAAAAGAACCGCACTTAGCGGCGATCATCATCAAGCCGACCCTAGTGGGCAGTCTTGCACGTTGCGTTGAACTGATTGAGAAGGCCCATCAACAAGGCATTATGGCGGTGATCAGCTCATCTTTAGAAAGCAGTTTTGGTTTAACGCAACTGGCTCGCATTGCACAGCGTTACACGCCAGATACCACGCCGGGCTTGGATACGCTAGATCTTATGCAATATCAGCTTGTTCGCCCGTGGCAAGGCTCAACGTTACCATTATTGGAACTGAACAGCGAAAATATCGTCAAAGTGAATATGGATTAAAATTTGCATTGGTTCGACCAGCCATAAGGCAACGGCAATTTTTAGAAAAATCATTATAATGCAACAAATTAAAGGGAAAAGGATTAATTATGTCAGCATCTGCACGAATTTTGTTACTTAATGGCCCGAATTTGAATATGCTAGGCAAACGTGAGCCAAAGCATTATGGCACGTTGTCTTTAAGTACCATTGAGCAACGAATGCAACAGCTTGCAAATGAACATCAGATTGAACTCACTTGCTTCCAAGCGAACAGTGAAGAAAAATTGATCGAGAAAATTCATCAAAGTTTTCAACAAGTTGATTTCATTATTATTAATCCCGCGGCTTATACGCACACCAGCGTTGCCTTGCGTGATGCCTTGCTAGCCGTGGCAATTCCCTTTGTGGAAGTGCATTTGTCCAACGTGCATAAGCGTGAGTCATTCCGCCATCATTCTTACTTTAGCGATGTGGCAGAGGGGGTAATTTGTGGATTAGGTGCGCAAGGCTATGAATTTGCTTTCCATTATGCACGACAATATTTAGCAAATAAGGCATAATTTGCCGAAAATTTCGCGAAATTGACAGAATTTTGTCGCAAAAAGGATCGTTTTCAGGTAATCTTTGCCACGGAAATTTAAGTTTAAAAACCACCGCACTTTGTGTTACCCATTTTGTATTATCCATAAAGTGCGGTGAAAAATATTCACATTTTAGGAAAAAACTATGGATATTCGTAAAATTAAAAAACTCATCGAATTAGTTGAAGAATCAGGCATTATGGAGCTTGAAATTTCTGAGGGCGAAGAATCTGTTCGCATTAATCGTGGTTCACCTTCAGCCACTGCGGTGCAATATACCGTACCAAGTGTTGCCCCTGTTGCACAGCCTGCAACCCCAGCAGTTACACAACCAACCCCAGTAGCAGAAGTGCCAGCGGTTACGGAAGTATCAGGTCATCAAGTGCGTTCACCAATGGTGGGAACCTTCTACCGCAGCCCAAGCCCAGATGCCAAACCATTTGTTGAAGTGGGACAAACCGTGAAAGTAGGTGATGCCCTTTGTATTGTTGAAGCAATGAAAATGATGAACCGCATTGAAGCTGACAAAGCAGGTGTGGTAAAAGCGATCTTAATTAATGACGGCGAACCGGTTGAGTTTGATGAGCCGTTAATCGTTATCGAATAATTCATTTCTATTTAGGCGGAGCGTGGCTTCGCCTTACAATTCTAAGAGATAATTCTTATGCTAGAAAAAGTTGTTATTGCCAATCGTGGAGAAATTGCGTTACGCATTTTACGTGCTTGCAAAGAGCTAGGCATTAAAACTGTGGCGGTGCATTCCACCGCAGATCGCGATCTCAAACACGTTTTATTGGCAGATCAAACCGTTTGTATTGGCCCTGCGCCTTCCACCAAAAGTTATTTGAATATCCCTGCGATTATTGCTGCGGCAGAAGTGACAGGCGCGGACGCAATTCACCCTGGTTATGGCTTTTTGTCTGAAAATGCTGATTTTGCCGAGCAAGTGGAACGCTCAGGCTTCACCTTTATTGGCCCTACTGCGGACGTAATCCGTTTAATGGGGGATAAAGTGTCTGCCATTAACGCAATGAAAAAAGCCGGCGTGCCTTGTGTACCAGGTTCAGATGGCCCAGTAGGTAGCGATATGAAAAAAAATAAAGAGATTGCTCAACGCATTGGCTACCCTGTGATCATCAAAGCCTCTGGTGGCGGCGGCGGTCGTGGAATGCGTGTGGTGCGTGATGAACAGTCTTTAGAAGAATCCATCGCAATGACCAAAGCGGAAGCCAAAGCGGCGTTTAATAACGATATGGTGTATATGGAAAAATATCTCGAAAATCCACGCCATATTGAAATCCAAGTGCTAGCAGACACCCACGGTAACGCGGTTTACCTCGCAGAGCGTGATTGTTCAATGCAGCGCCGTCATCAAAAAGTGGTGGAAGAAGCGCCAGCACCAGGTATTACCGAAGAAATGCGCCGTGATATTGGTTCACGCTGTGCTAAGGCCTGTGTGGAAATTGGCTATCGTGGTGCGGGGACATTTGAATTCTTATATGAAAACGGTGAGTTTTACTTCATCGAAATGAACACCCGTATTCAAGTAGAACACCCTGTTACGGAAATGATTACGGGCGTGGATTTGGTGAAAGAGCAATTATTAATTGCTTCAGGCCTACCGCTTTCTATCAAACAAGAAGACATTAAAGTGCGCGGCCACGCCATTGAATGTCGTATCAATGCGGAAGATCCGAAGAGCTTCTTACCTTCACCAGGTAAAATCGAACATTTACACGCACCGGGTGGTTTAGGCGTGCGTTGGGATTCGCATATTTACACAGGATACAGCGTGCCACCGCATTATGATTCAATGATTGCCAAATTAATCACCTATGGGGATACCCGTGAAGTGGCCATTCGCCGTATGCAAAATGCCTTGGCTGAAACCATTATCAGCGGAATTAAAACCAATATTCCATTGCACGAATTGATCCTATCCGATGAAAACTTCCAAAACGGTGGCACAAATATCCACTATTTGGAGAAGAAATTAGGAATGCACGATTAATTGCATTATTTGATCGAAAGGCGTTTTAGATAACGCCTTTTTTATTGCGGCATTTTTTCTTTATTTTGTATAAAAGAGCGGTGCAAAATTGTGAAATTATTTTGGCGAGAAATATTCCTAGCAATCTCTTTTCTTGCTCAACAGCAATAACGATTAACCGACAATTTTCAACATATTTAAGGTGATTTTTGTCGATATATTTTGCTAAGATTAGATGTGGGCGAACAACGAAGTTCGCCCTCGATTTTGCTAGCAATAAAGGTGAAAAATACAGGAGTGCAACTCACACTATGAAACAACATTCTCGTTATCAGCAAGCGACAAAAGAAGCACGTTGGGCCTTTGGGCTGACCTTGCTTTATGTTCTGGGCTGGTGTTTATGTGCTTATTTGCCAAAAGGGCAGCAAGGGCCTTTGGGCTTTCCGCTTTGGTTTGAGCTAGCCTGTATTTATTTGCCCGTGCTATTTATTGTGGTGGCTTATTGGGTGGTAAAAATCGTCTATCAAGAGATTGATTTAGAAAATATTGAGCCAGAAAACAAGGACACTGAGCAAGGACGTTAAATAAGGATATTGGAACAATGAATCTTGGCATTATTTTCCCCCTAGTGATTTATCTTGCCTTTGTGTTTGGCGCGGCGATTTATGCTTATACAAAACGTTCCAAAGGGGATTTTTTAACAGAATATTATGTGGGTAACCGCTCAATGACCGGCTTTGTGCTAGCGATGACCACTGCTTCCACCTATGCCAGTGCTAGCTCTTTTGTGGGCGGCCCGGGTGCGGCGTATAAATTTGGCTTAGGCTGGGTGTTGCTTGCAATGATTCAAGTGCCTGCGGTATGGCTGGCATTAGGTGCGCTCGGGAAAAAATTCGCCTTGCTCTCGCGTGAAAGTAAAGCCTTAACGATCAATGACTTATTGCTTTATCGTTATAAAAATAAATATTTGGTTTGGATTTCTTGTATCGCCTTGCTCATCGCCTTTTTTGCTGCAATGACGGTACAATTTATCGGTGGTGCGCGCTTATTAGAAACCACCATTGGCATTAGCTACACCAATGCGCTACTGATTTTTGCCGTTACCGTAGGGCTTTACACCTTTATTGGCGGATTTCGCGCCGTGGTACTAACCGATACCATTCAAGGAACGGTGATGATTCTTGGCACGATCATTTTGCTCGGGGCGACCATTTATGCCGCAGGCGGAGTAGAAAGTGCGGTGCAAAAACTTAACGAAATTGACCCGCACTTAACCAGCCCCTATGGGCCAAATGATATGCTCGGCTTTCAGTTTATGGCCTCTTTCTGGATTTTAGTCTGCTTTGGCGTGGTAGGCTTGCCACACACTGCGGTGCGTTGTATGGCGTTTAAAGACAGCAAAGCCTTGCATAACGGAATGTTAATCGGCACGGTGGTGCTGGTTTTAGTGATGCTAGGAATGCACCTTTCGGGAGCATTAGGGCGTTCGATTCTGCCTGCCTTAGAAGTGCCAGATCAGGTGATTCCAACTTTAATGTTGCAAGTGCTACCGCCGATTGTGGCAGGGATTTTCTTAGCTGCACCAATGTCAGCCATTATGTCCACCATTGACGCGCAACTGATTCAATCATCATCAATTTTTGTGAAGGATTTATATCTCAGCGCCAAGCCAGAAATGGCGCAAAATCAGAAAAAAATTAGCTGGATTTCTTCAATAATTACGCTAATTTTGACCGTACTTTTGATCTTGGCTGCGTTAAATCCACCTCAAATGATCATCTGGCTCAACCTTTTCGCCTTTGGGGGCTTGGAAGCTGCCTTTTTATGGGTAATCGTGCTGGGGCTATATTGGCAAAAAGCTAATGCCGTTGGTGCAATTTGCTCAATGGTGGTGGGCTTGGGCAGCTATGTGGGCTTAACGGCCGCAAGTATTAAACTGTTTGATTTTCACGCCATTGTGCCGTCTTTATTGTTTGGCTTAATTGCCTTTTTGATTGGCAACAAATTTGGCGAAAACGCAACAAAATAAATTAAGAAGGAAAAATTATGGCTTGGGTTCAAATCCGCATTAATAGTACTAATCAACAAGCGGAAACGATCAGTGATTATTTAGAAGAAATCGGTTCGGTTTCGGTAACTTTTATGGATAGCCAAGATACCCCGATTTTTGAACCGCTCCCTGGGGAAACTCGTCTGTGGGGCAACACCGATGTTATCGCTTTATTTGACGCTGAAACCGATATGCAACAGATTGTCAGTTTGCTTAAAAATGCGGGGCATTTAAGCGAAGAAACCGCTTATAAAATTGAACAAATTGAAGATAAAGATTGGGAACGTGAATGGATGGATAATTTCCACCCAATGCAGTTTGGCAAACGTTTATGGATTTGCCCAAGCTGGCGTGAAGTGCCCGATGAAAATGCCGTGAACGTGATGCTCGATCCTGGTTTGGCTTTCGGAACTGGCACGCACCCCACCACCGCACTCTGTTTAGAATGGCTCGATAGCCTAGATCTGAATGGCAAAACAGTCATCGATTTTGGCTGTGGTTCAGGGATTTTAGCGATCGCTGCGTTGAAATTAGGGGCGAAAAGTGCCATCGGCATTGATATTGATCCGCAAGCCATTTTAGCCAGCCGCAACAACGCGGAACAAAATGGCGTGAGCGACCGCCTACAACTCTTTTTAGCCAAAGATGCACCGCAAGATTTGCAAGCCGATGTGGTGGTGGCCAATATCTTAGCAGGGCCATTAAAAGAACTAGCGCCAACCATCAGCCAGCTCGTAAAAACACAAGGTAAACTCGGGTTATCAGGCATTTTAGAAAGCCAAGCACAATCTGTCTGCGAAGCCTATCAAGAGCAATTTTCCCTTGAACCCGTGGCAATCCGCGAAGAGTGGTGTCGTATTACTGGTGTGGCAAAATAAGCCAAAATTCCCCCGCACTTGTCAAGAGCGCGGGGCATTTTTTTATCTGGAAAATGGATTATTTTGAATAAAAGTCAAAGAAAGCGAAAAAAATAGATTTTGTTCAAAAAATATGCTTTTCAAATGGGTGAAAAGTGCGTATTATAGCACGCCTTGCCCGTTGTGGCTGGCGATAGATTGTGTGTTAAAAGGTAGTAACTTGTTAGGGGTAGCGCAGTGCGAATTGGTGATTATCAATTAAAAAACCGTATTTTGCTTGCGCCAATGGCAGGGATTACCGACCAACCTTTTAGACGTCTTTGTGCGAACTATGGGGCAGGATTGACCTTTTCAGAAATGATGGCGAGCAATCCGCGCGTATGGCATACAGAAAAATCGAAACAACGTCTTGCTTATCATCAAGATGTAGGCATTAACGCTGTGCAAATTGCTGGATCTGATCCGCAGGAAATGGCACAAGCTGCGCAAGTGAATGTGGGCTATGGGGCAGAAATTATTGACATCAATATGGGCTGTCCTGCAAAGAAGGTAAATCGTAAATTGGCAGGTTCTGCCCTTTTGCAATATCCCGATTTAGTACAACAAATTCTTGAAGCGGTGGTGCGTGCTGTGGACGTGCCTGTAACACTAAAAATTAGAACAGGCTGGGATCGACAAAATCGAAACTGCGTGGAAATCGCTAAAATTGCCGAACAAGCAGGTGTGCAAGCCCTCACCATTCACGGGCGAACTCGTGAATGTTTATTTGAGGGCGAAGCCGAGTACGACAACATTAAAGCGGTGAAACAACAGGTTTCTATTCCAGTGATTGCCAATGGCGATATTACATCGGCACAAAAGGCCCAAGCGGTGCTTGATTACACCGGTGCTGATGCAATAATGATTGGGCGTGGTGCGCTAGGTCAGCCGTGGATTTTTCAATCTGTGGCAGGGCTAGTGGAAAACGGCTCAACAACTTTAACACCAAGTTTAAAAGAAAAGTGCGGTGTTATTCTGCGACATATTCAAGAACTTCATCAATTTTATGGCGAAGAAAAAGGGTATCGCATTGCACGCAAGCACGTTGCTTGGTATTTACAGGGAATTCAACCTAATTCCAGTTTTAGACAGACTTTTAATGCCATTACCAATGCGAAAGCGCAAATAACGGCATTGGAAGAATTTTTTAATTTGATTTTATTGGATAAAGACAACAATGTTAGAACAACAACGTAATCCAGCTGAAGCTCTGACTGTTTCAGTATTAAATTCACAATCTCAAGTAACAAACAAACCACTTCGTGATTCTGTGAAACAAGCGATCAGAAATTATTTAGCTCAATTAGATGGTCAAGATGTGGACGATCTTTATGAATTAGTTTTATCGGAAGTTGAACACCCTATGCTCGATATGATTATGCAATACACTCGCGGTAATCAAACTCGTGCAGCAACAATGCTTGGCATTAACCGTGGCACATTACGCAAAAAATTAAAAAAATACGGTATGGGCTGATCTTCCAGCTATCTTCTGAATAAATGAATAAAATGACACCGCACTTTTTAAGTGCGGTGTTTTTTTGTGGCAAATTTTCCCTATTCTTGTTGCCCAATCTTTTACGCAAACGTTTTCGTTTTGCTAAAAATTACTCTATAATAGCCCCGTTTTCATTAATCTAACCAATGGTAAAGTCTATGTTGCAGATTTTTCGTGGCTCACCAGCCCTTTCCCCATTCCGTTTAAATCAACTTTCTCTTCGCTTCCAACAAGCTCAGCTTCCTGTTAAATCCTGTTATGCCGAATATGTCCATTTTGCCGAGCTCAGCGAAGCACTGAATGCGCTTGAAGAGCAAGAATTAACCCAGTTATTGCATTATGGCCCAACCTTGGCGCAACACGGACCGCAAGGGGAATGTTTTATTGTGATCCCACGCGTTGGTACTATTTCTTCTTGGTCATCAAAAGCCACCGATATTGCACACAATTGCGGTTTAAATAAAGTGGTGCGTTTAGAGCGTGGGTTGGCGTTTTATTTTGAGTTAGAACGTGCGTTAAATGAGCAAGAGCAGGCTCAACTCATTAGCCATATTTATGACCGAATGATGGAAACGGTGATCCGTACGCCACAAGAAGCGGAAGTGCTATTCCAACAACAGCCGCCAAAAGCATTTACTCGTGTGGATATTTTGGCTGGTGGACGTAGCGCGTTGGAGCAAGCAAATGTGGAACTTGGCTTGGCATTGGCAGAAGATGAAATTGATTATTTAGTGGAAAATTTCACCGCACTTGGGCGAAATCCAACAGATGTAGAACTTTATATGTTCGCACAAGCCAATTCAGAGCATTGTCGCCACAAAATTTTTAATGCAGATTGGATCATTGACGGCGAAAAACAAGAAAAATCCCTGTTCAAAATGATCAAAAATACCTTTGAGAAAACCCCAGATTATGTGCTTTCTGCTTATAAAGATAACGCGGCGGTAATGGAAGGTTCAAAGGTTGGACGCTTTTTCCCTGATCAAGATGGACAATATCGCTACCATAACGAAGATGCCCATATTCTAATGAAAGTGGAAACTCACAACCACCCAACGGCAATTTCCCCTTTCCCGGGCGCGGCAACAGGATCGGGCGGCGAAATCCGTGATGAGGGGGCAACAGGGCGTGGCGCAAAACCAAAAGCCGGCTTGGTTGGCTTTTCCGTTTCTAATTTGCTGATTCCTGATTTTGAGCAACCTTGGGAAAATCCATTATCTAAGCCGAACCGTATTGCTTCTGCCCTAGACATTATGTTGGAAGGGCCTTTAGGTGGAGCGGCATTTAACAATGAATTTGGTCGTCCTGCTTTGCTTGGTTATTTCCGTACTTATGAAGAAAAAGTAAACAGCTTTAACGGCGAAGAAGTGCGCGGCTATCACAAGCCAATTATGCTCGCAGGCGGTATCGGGAATATCCGTGCAGAACACGTGCAAAAAGGTGAAATCCCTGTGGGGGCGAAATTGATCGTGCTTGGCGGCCCTGCGATGAATATCGGCTTAGGCGGTGGTGCGGCTTCTTCAATGGCATCAGGCAAATCGAAAGAAGATTTGGATTTTGCTTCTGTACAGCGTGATAACCCTGAAATGGAACGCCGTTGCCAAGAAGTGATCGACCGCTGTTGGCAAATGGGTGAGGACAATCCAATTCTGTTTATCCACGATGTGGGCGCAGGTGGTTTATCTAACGCAATGCCTGAGCTTGTTCACGATGGTGGGCGTGGCGGACGCTTTGAATTGCGTGATATTTTATGTGACGAAAAAGGAATGTCGCCGTTAGAAATTTGGTGTAATGAATCGCAAGAACGCTATGTGCTGGCTGTTGCGCCAGATAAATTGGCCTTATTTGAGCAACTTTGTCAGCGTGAACGTGCGCCATTTGCTGTGATTGGTGAAGCCACAGAACAAGAACATCTCACCTTGCACGATGATCATTTCCATAATGATCCGATTGATTTACCAATGAACGTGTTGCTCGGCAAAACGCCAAAAATGACGCGCGATGTGGTATCTAAACAAGTGCATAATCCACCGCTTGATCAATCAACTATTGAATTAAAAGAAGCGTTACACCGTGTATTACGCTTGCCTGTAGTGGCTGAGAAAACTTTCCTGATTACCATTGGTGATCGCTCCGTAACGGGTATGGTGGCGCGCGATCAAATGGTTGGCCCGTGGCAAGTGCCAGTGGCTGACTGTGCGGTAACCACCACCGCTTTAGATAGTTACCACGGTGAAGCTATGGCAATGGGCGAACGCGCGCCTGTGGCATTGTTAGATTTCGCTGCTTCTGCCCGTTTAGCCGTGGCAGAAAGCCTAACCAATATTGCCGCAACAGATATTGGTGATATTAAACGCATTAAACTTTCTGCTAACTGGATGTCTGCCGCAGGGCATACGGGCGAAGATGCCGGGCTTTATGAAGCCGTGAAAGCCGTAGGGGAAGAACTTTGCCCGCAATTAGGCTTGACCATTCCAGTGGGGAAAGACTCAATGTCTATGAAAACCACTTGGCAGGAAAATGGCGAACAAAAATCCGTTACCGCACCGCTTTCCTTAGTTATCAGTGCCTTTGCGCGCGTGGAAGATGTGCGCAAAACCGTTACGCCACAATTACGCACAGATAAAGGCAACAGCCGTTTATTATTGATTGATTTAGGTGAGGGCAAAAATCGCTTAGGTGCAACGGCATTGGCACAGGTTTATAAACAATTAGGTGATAAACCCGCAGATGTAGTGAATGTGGAAAGCCTGAAAGGCTTCTTCAATGCAATGCAACAACTGGTGAATGGACAAAAATTGCTAGCTTACCACGATCGTTCAGACGGCGGCTTGATCATCACCCTTGCCGAAATGGCTTTTGCAGGGCATTGTGGTGTTTCTGTGGATATTAGTGCGTTGGGCGATAACGATCTGGCCGTGCTGTTTAATGAAGAATTAGGTGCAGTGATTCAAGTGAAAGACAGTGATCTGGCCGCTGTTCGTCAGGCTTTCGAGCAAAATGGCGTATTACATTTACTGAAAGAACTTGGCACGGTAACCACAGACAATCAAGTTGAAATTATGCGCGGCACGAAAGTGTTATTGAAAGAAACGCGTTCTGAACTGCGTGGTATTTGGGCCGAATTGACTCACAAAATGCAGGCATTGCGTGATAATCCAGAATGTGCCGATCAAGAATTTGCTGCGAAGAAAAATCCAAATGATAAAGGCTTCTCCGTGTCTTTAACTTATGATGTCAATGAAGACATTGCCGCCCCTTATATTGCTACAGGTGTGCGTCCACGCATTGCCATTTTGCGTGAGCAAGGGGTGAACAGCCATTATGAAATGGCAGCCGCCTTTGACCGCGCAGGTTTTGATGCTATTGATGTGCATATGAGCGATTTACAACAGCAACGTCATCACTTAAAAGACTTCCAAGCCCTTGTTGCTTGTGGTGGTTTCTCTTATGGTGATGTGTTAGGTGCTGGCGGCGGCTGGGCAAAATCTATCCTATTTAACACCGCACTTCGTGATCAATTTGCCACTTTCTTTGAGCGTGAAAACACCTTTGCTTTAGGGGTATGTAATGGTTGCCAAATGTTAGCGAATTTGGCTGAAATTATCCCGGGAACAGAAGCCTGGCCACGTTTTGTGCGTAACCAATCAGAGCGTTTTGAAGCGCGTGCTGCAATGGTTCGCATCAATGATACAGCGTCTTTATGGTTTAATGGAATGGCAGGCTCTCATATGCCAATCGCGGTTTCGCACGGTGAAGGACGTGTTGAGTTCAAAAACGATCAACAACTTACAATGTTGCGTGAGCAAAATTTGATTATCGCGCAATATATTGATAATGATCTCAAGCCAACCACTCAATACCCAGCCAACCCAAATGGCTCAGTGGACGGCATTACCGCACTCACTAACCGCAACGGACGTGTTGCCATTATGATGCCACACCCAGAGCGTGTTTACCGTGCAGTTTCTAACTCGTGGTATCCAGAAGACTGGACAGAAGATGGTGCGTGGATGCGATTATTCAGAAATGCGAGAGTGGCGTTGAAATAATCACGCTTAGAAAAGAGAAAGTGCGGTGATTTTTCACCGCATTTTTTATGTTGAATGACAAGCAAAAAAATAACCCATTGATGTTCAATCAATGGGTTATGTGATGGGCTAAATTAAGCCACCAACTGTTTTAAGCCACTAGCTGTTTTAAAATACGGCGAACTGGTTCTGCTGCGCCCCATAATAATTGGTCACCAACAGTGAAAGCAGCAAGATATTCAGGCCCCATTGCCAATTTGCGTAAACGTCCCACTGGTACGCTTAATGTACCTGTTACTTTAGCAGGCGTTAATTCACGCAAGGTGGTTTCTTTGTCGTTTGGAATCACTTTCACCCATTCGTTGTGAGAAGCCAAAATTTGCTCAATTTCGTCTAATGGTAAATCTTTTTTCAACTTAATGGTGAATGCTTGGCTGTGGCAGCGTAATGCGCCGATACGCACGCATAAACCGTCCACTGGAATTGGATTGTCGCTTAAACCTAAAATTTTGTTGGTTTCTGCGTAGCCTTTCCATTCTTCTTTAGTTTGCCCTGTTTCTGGCAATAATTTGTCGATCCAAGGAATTAAGCTGCCTGCAAGCGGTGCGCCGAAGTTATCAATCGGGAATGACGCATCACGCATTTTTGCGGTTACTTTGCGTTCAATGTCTAAAATTGATGAAGCGGGATCGGCTAATTCTGCTTTAACAGAATCTTCTAATTCACCCATTTGCACCAATAATTCACGCATATTTTTTGCGCCCGCACCAGAAGCCGCTTGGTAAGTGGCAACGGATACCCATTCCACTAAATCACGCTCAAATAAACCGCCTAGCGCCATTAACATTAAACTTACTGTACAGTTTCCGCCAACAAAGGTTTTCACGCCATTTTTTAGCCCTTCGCTGATCACGTTTTGGTTTACTGGATCAAGCACGATGATTGCGTCTTTGTCCATACGCAATGCAGAAGCGGCGTCAATCCAATAACCGTTCCAGCCGGTTGCTTTTAATTTTGGATACACTTCGTTGGTGTAATCACCGCCTTGGCAGGTAACGATAATATCTAATTTTTGTAATTCAGCGATGTCAAAGGCATCTTTTAACACGCCTGCATCTTTACCTGCAAATACAGGGGCTTTTTGACCTGCTTGTGAAGTGGTGAAAAAGATAGGATTAATGTTCGCGAAATCATTTTCTTGTTGCATACGATCCATTAGCACCGAGCCAACCATTCCACGCCAACCGATAAAACCAACGTTTTGCATAAAATTTTCCTTATAAGTAATGTTGTGTTGAAAATAAAATTTGAGTGAATTATGCACAGAAAAAGGGTTAAAAGAAATAACCATTAGGCTTTAATTCACAGGAAATTAATTACGTTAAACCGTGCAAAAAAACGTACAAGATAGCGTAAACAAAAGCAAGCGTTTTTCTAAAAAAAGTTGTGAATAATTGATCTTTCAACAAAGAATTTTTAATTTCACTGATCGTTCATTGAAAAAATAGGAAAAATGCTGGAAAGCAAAAGAAAAATCCCCTTTGTCATAGCGTAAAGGGGATTAAAAGAAAGCGCAAAGAAAAGGTAAAGATTAGCTGTATTTTTTCGCCGATAACCAAGCTGCGGTGTAGCCCACCAGCGCGCACATTGCGAGCAGAAAGAGCAACTCACCGATCATTATGCCGTGTAGCTCAAAGTTTACGGCGAAAATTTCTGTTACATATTTCACCGCACTGGTGAAATAACCAATCACAATGGCACTGAAAATGCAGGCAAATAATCCGCCCAGCACGGCATAAATTATGCCGGTATAAAGGAAAGGGCGTAGGATAAATTGATCCGTTGCGCCAAGCAGTTTCATTACTTCAATATTGGCTTTATTGCTGTACACATCAGAACGAATACTGTTGCCAATCACAAGGAAAACAGAAATGGTCATCAAAATGGTACAAACCACGGCGATATGGGCAATCAGCCACGAAAGTGCGGTGAGTTTTTCCATTAAATTATTGTCTAAACGCACTTCTTGTACGCCTTTAATGTTGGCGAGATTTTCCCGCAATTCATTGCGTTTTTGACTTTCGTTGTAGGCTTTGGCAGGTTTAATAATCACCACCGCAGGCAAAGGATTATCATCTAAAATATCCAAGCCCTCAGTGAAACCAGACCAATTTTTGAATTCATTAAGGCTCTCTTGGCGAGAAACATAATTCAGGCTTTCCACCCCTGCTTGTTGGCGAATTTTTTCCACCACTAAATTGGCATCGGCTTCTGTAAGATTTTTATGCAAATAAACGGTCAGTTCACTTTCAGGATAAAACTGCGTGGTGGCCTGATGAATATTTTTCCACAATAAATAGCTCACCGTTGGCACAGTCAGCGAAACGGCAATAACAAGGATCGTTAATAAGGTTGCATATTTTTTCTTAATTAGATCTGCCAGCACGGCTCGTAACACATAATGGGTTTGAACCCACCAAGAGGCATTGATTGGACGAGAACTCATTGGGCTTTCCTTAACGTAAATGGCCTTGTTGCAAAATTAAACAAGGTTTTGGTTTTTGTTGAACAATATTAATATCGTGAGTGGCAATGATAACGGTCATACCAAGGCGGTTAAATTCTTCAAATAAATTAAAAATATCCAAAGAAAGGGCATTATCTAAATTGCCTGTTGGCTCATCGGCGAGTAATAATTGTGGTTTATGCACAATGGCACGGGCAATGTCGACACGTTGCTGTTCACCGCCAGATAAATGGATTGGTAAGTGATTAGCACGATCACGCAAGCCAACGCGATCTAACGCCGCTAAGGCACGACTTTGCGCTTCTTTTGGGTGAATTCCTGCAATGATAAGCGGCAACGCCACATTATCCACAATACAACGATCGGCAAGCAGGCGATAATCTTGATGCACCATACCAATTTGGCGGCGTAAGAAGGGTAATTCGTGTTTAGACAGGCGTGTAATATCGTGTCCGTTAAACCAAATTTGCCCACCATTGGCACGTTCCATACCCATAATCAGTTTTAATAGAGTACTTTTCCCCGCGCCAGAATGCCCGAGAACATAGCTCATACTCCCAACCGGAAGATGAAAATTTAATCCCTGCAAGGCTGGCTTGCCGCCTAAATAAGCCTTGCTGACGTTTTCAAAGCGTATCATCGTTGTTATCTCTTTTCTTTTTATGTTAAGTGAATGATTATAACGGATATTCTTATTTTTTGAGCAGAAAATTTGGTGTGATGCTAGAATTTTATCAATTTTAGTGTGCGGATAAGGCATAAAGTGCGGTAGAAAATCGGTAAATTTTCACCGCACTTTTTTACTGCTTGTGGAATTGGACGATTAAACGTCCAAGCCCAGCACTTTTCGTCCGTTGATACTGGCGATGTTTACCATTGCGTCTAAATCTGGGAATCGGCAGCCTGCGGCGAGTAGGCTGAGTTCTTGCCACATATCCCCTTCACAGAGTGGCACCATATAATCGCAGATGTTATCTGTGCCAATGGCAACGGTGATGTTTTCTGGGATCATTTCATCAACAGGGGTGAGTGC
Source organism: Avibacterium avium (assembly GCF_900454535.1). Lineage (GTDB taxonomy): Bacteria > Pseudomonadota > Gammaproteobacteria > Enterobacterales > Pasteurellaceae > Avibacterium > Avibacterium avium. Next base: position 190,965 of record NZ_UGSP01000001.1, on the reverse strand, counting down.
ATTGTGGAACGGCATTAAATCTTCTTTACGGTTACTGTCAATCCACGCCATTGGGCAGGCGATCATCATCATTTGTGCTTGGCGCATTTTTTCGTACAGTTTGTAACGATATTCACGGGAATGTGCGCCGATAGAAATACCGTGAATCGCCACCACACGTCCTTCCATTCCGTGTTCAATGGTTTTATCGCACAGTTGTTCTGTTTCTTTTTCTTTTGGTGTGTTGAATTGATCAACGTGAACGTGGCACATAATGCCGAGGGATTTGGCTTTATCGAGCAGAATATCCATTGCTTCCAAGCCACGTCCGTAATCCAGCTCATCACGATAAGGCAGCCCGCCGATCATATCCACCATTTCCGAGCCAATATCGAACCATTTTTTCGCGGTGGGTTCAATTACGCCTTTCAGGGTTTGATTGGCGAATTTAAGGGTGATGTCGTGTTTATACACGTCGCGGGCTTTGTGGGCAGCGATGATGGCGCGATCTTCACAAATGGGATCAATATCCACAAAAGTGCCAAAGGCGGTTACCCCTTGCGAGATCATCAATTCAATAGCTTGGCAAAAGCGCGCATAATAGTCATCTACGGTGGAAGTGCGTTTGACTTCGTCCACTAAATCCCATTTTTGTTGCAAGTTGCTCGTATGATAAATGCCGATTTTCTCCGGCGTCATTGTGAACGCACGGTCAGCGTGAGCGTGTGAGTTTACCCAACCGCCTTTCTTGATAATTTCATCTCTGATATAGGTTTTAAAGCTACGAACGTGATTACGCATAATTTTCTCCGTAATAATGAAAGCGAGGCGGACAATAGGCTAGATATGAAAAAATCCCAATAAAGTGGGATCTTGTTATTAAGAGAAAATAGCTTTGCGCTCAAGCGGTGAACGTCTTGATTGGTGTGTTGTGTAATGTTATGAAAAATTCGCAGATTTTTACTTAATAACATTCTATCTTGTCCAGATTGATTTGAATAATAAAACAGGCGAAATGCCTTTGTTGGGGCGATAGTATAAGCGGTTCAATAGTAAAAATATAATTGGTTTTAACTATTGGTTGCCTGAATTATATTCGTTTTATTTTTCAAAAAAGGCATTATCTTGATTAAACACTTCTAAGAACAAGCCCAGCGGTGGCGTGCGTGAAGAGGCCTTTTCATAAGTGCGGTCATATTTTTGATAATTTCCGCGCCGATCAATGTGGTATTGCGTGCCGTTGGCGGTGATGATCACATTCCAGCGATAATTGCCTGCTTGCACCCAAGTGCGGCGTAATTCAGGATTAAATAAATCCACTCCTTGCGCATAATCAGAAGCTGGATTTTGCAAGCCAAATAAATGTTTCATTAAGGCGGGCAAAATGTCTGTGTGGCTGGTGAGTTTTTCCACTTGACCTTGCGCTAACCCTTGCCACGCAATAATCAGCGGAACCTGAATTTGTTCTGGCGCAAAATAGTTGCTTTGTTGTTTTTCACTTAATGGCTTGAAGTGATAGCCCTCTTCGGCGGTGATCAAAATTAACGTATTTTGACGATCCACTTGGCTTAATACGCTATCTAGCAAACCGTCCAATTCATTTAGTTGAAGCGCATAGCCTGTTTCATTTAAGTCTTTTGGTATGGCCAAACTCAAATAGCTGAAATAAGGCTTTCCGCTATGGCGTTTCGCATACCAATTTTGCCACTGTTGCACGCTGGCTTGATTGCTGCGCACTTTGTGATCTAATTTTTGCTGATTAAACACATTCTGGCTTAACAAGCTGGCGTGAAATCCATCGCTGGCAAATAATCCCAGCTGATAAGGGGATTTCTCTTGTTTGAGCGCGTTAATGAGTACTGATGGCGTTTTGTTGCTTAATAGGCTATCGGTGTAGTTCGCCGTTAATCCGTAGAACAAGCCTGTTAAGGCGGTATTGTTGTTATTGCCCGTGCTGTAATGATTGAGATACTGCGTGGCTTGCTCGGCAAAGGCGCTGAGTTTTGGCATTTTGTCTGCGCTGACAGCATCATAACGCAGTCCAGATACCGTGATCATCAGAATATTGCTCGGCTTAACTGGAGTAAAATGCAATGGCGATTTTGGATAATCGATCTTTAAGGCTTCAGGTCGCCCTTCTTGTTCTAGGGTTTGGCTATATTGATCCTTATCTAAGAAACCGTGCTTTTCCAAGAAAGAGCGCGCCGTCATTGGGTAAGACAGCGGAAAATTGGATTTTTGCATTGTGATCGGGCGATAGATAAAGGCATCTGCCCAAGCATAAATTAAATGAGTGGCAATAAAGGTGCAAACAAAGAAAACGCCCACGCCCTTGAGCCATTTTTGCCGTTCAAGGCTGCGCAATTTTTCCCACGACCAACGAGAAAACAGCATTTGAATGAGCAGAATAATCGGCATTGGCACAAAGAACAGTTGCCAGTTGCGCGAAAGTTCGCCGTTATCAGGATTCACCAATAAATTCCACACAAGGGAAGAAAGGTGAAAATTAAAGCGGGCGAAAACTTCGGTATCGACTAATAATAAGGTTGCGCCAATGGTGGTGAGAATCACGCTCATCCCACGGAAAGTGCGGTTGTTTTTTACGATAAAACTGAGCGGAAAAATAATCAGTAAATACAGGGCAAAAACAATAAAACTAAAATGCCCGAGTAGGCTGATGAAAAAATAGAGCTTGCCAAACAGCGTGTCTGGCCAATCGATCAAAAAGGCGTAACGCGCGCCAATGACAATCGCCCAAAGGATATTAAAAAAAGCAAACCAATGCCCCCAAGCGATTTTTCGCGAGGTGTTTTCACGATATTGTTTGCTTGTTTTAATGCCAAACATTTGATTATTGTTTCTCTTTCAAAGAATTCATTAACGCATCAGAAAAGGCCTGAGCAAGGGCGATACGTTGCTGTTGGCCCATATTATTTTTGAGGACATTGGTAACCATATTGCCCAACACCACTAAAGATAAATCCACCGGCGTTTGATGTTTTTCAAACACGGCAATGAGTTCATTTAATAAGGTATCGACTTGTTTATCTTGAAATTTTGATTGTTTCGCCATAATGAATATTGTTGTTAAATTTGCAGGCTGAGAATAATTTTGCGTATGCTAGCATATTTTCGCCTAAAGTGCGGTTATAATATCGCACAAATTTGTTTTTATAAATATGGATTAAAAAATGAGTATTACGGTTAAGCAAATTGTGTTACACCAATTGGTCAAACACCAGCAAGAAGAGGCTATTCAACTTGATGTGCAGCTGCGCAATGAGCTGTTGCCCATTAGCCCTGAAGTCGAACAAATGATGTTGCATCTCCACCAAGGTTATCAAAATAAAGCCAAAGCCTATGGCGTGTTTGAGGAGGCGTCAGAGTTTGCGCAAAATCTTAACCGTTTTCTCGAAAATGAATTAGATTTCCTGCCGTTTAGCCACCAATCGGCGCAAAAACTCGCCCAAGAGTTAGGTAAATATAGCTTTGCTGATAGCGGAACATTCGTGCTGTGCCAATATAATTTTTTAGCCACTGATTATTTATTTATCGCCTTGCTTGATAGCCGAGCCAGTATGTTGGTGGACGAAAATTTAGAAATTCATCGTACGCAATATTTGGATCTTACCCAATTTGATATTGCCGCACGCATTAACCTGACCGACTTGCAAGTGGACGCCAATTCAAACCGCTATCTTACCTTTATTAAAGGAAAAGTGGGGCGTAAAATTGCCGACTTTTTTATGGATTTTCTACAAGCCGAAGAGGGCTTAAATCCACAGGTTCAAAACCAATGTTTATTGCAAGCGGTGAGTGATTATTGCGAACAAGGCGAATTAAACAATGAGCAATCGCAAGCAGTGAAAAAGCAAGTGTTTGAATATTGCAAAGGACAAATGAGCGCAGGGGAAGAAATTGAATTGCGGGAACTTTCCGATAGCTTGCCCACTCTAAACGAGCAGTCTTTTGCAGATTTTACCCAAACGCAAGATTATGGCTTGGAAGAACATATTCCGCCAGTGCGTTCAGCGTTGAAAGGCTTAACCAAGTTTTCAGGCTCTGGAAAAGGGGTCACCATCAGTTTTGATGCGGAGCTAATTAACCAACGTGTTATTTGGGACGAAATGGGTGACACGCTCACGATTAAAGGTTTGCCACCAAATTTGCGCGATCAATTACAACGTTGGTTAAAAGACAAGAATTAATTTGGCAATTTGCTTAAGTTTAGGTATCATCACCCCGATTTTAGAGAATATAAAGGTAACCAATATGCAGTTAAAAACTCTTATTACAGCAGCAATGTTAGCATTAAGCGTAACGGCTTGTTCAACCGTAAGCAAAGTGGTGTATCGTATTGATGTTCCGCAGGGTAACTATCTTGAGGCTGCCACTGTGGATCAAGTAAAAGTGGGAATGAATAAGCAACAAGTGCAATATTTATTAGGCACGCCTGTACTTGTTGATCCGTTTAGTAACGATACTTGGTACTATGTATTCTTAATTCAAAAAGCGTATCAAACACCAGATCAACATACCTTTGTGGTGAATTTTGATAATCGTGGCATCGTTACCCATACAGATTTAGATAAACCATTGCCAGATTCAGGTAAAAAAGAAGTCAATAATGCCATTATTAATGCTGAACCTGTAGAAAAACGCTGGTGGCAGTTCTGGAAATAATTATCTGAACTGGTTTAACCATTTTCTTTTTTCTTTTGTAAGGCTTGGGTATGGCGAAACTATTATTAGTTGATGATGACGTTGAATTGCTTGAACTATTGGCTGAACTTCTTCGCATCGAAGGCTTTGAAGTAGAAACCGCTGTCAATGGTAAGGCGTGTTTAGAGAAACTCGATGCGAGTTATCAATTAGTTTTATTAGACGTAATGATGCCCGTACTAAACGGCATTGAAACGTTAAAGAAAATTCGTCAAAACTATACCACACCCGTGATGATGCTGACAGCGCGCGGTGATGAGATTGATCGCGTTTTAGGGCTAGAATTAGGTGCAGATGATTATTTGCCTAAGCCCTTTAACGATCGAGAATTAGTCGCGCGTATTAAAGCCATTTTGCGCCGAACAGAATCTCATTATCCGCTCAATGAAGAAAATGGGAAAAAAGAGCAGACTCCATTCCTTGAGTTTGAGGGCTTGGTGTTATACCCAAAACGTCAGCAAGCTATGTATCAAGATAAGGATTTAGAACTCACAGGCACAGAGTTTGCTTTGTTACAAAGTTTGATGTCTAATCCAGGACAGATTTTATCGCGTGATCATTTAAGCTTGACCGTATTAGGCAAATCTTTGACGCCTTTTGATCGTTCCATTGATATGCATATGTCAAACTTACGCCGCAAACTCCCTGAACGACAAGATGATCTCCCTTGGTTCAAAACATTGCGTGGAAAAGGCTATTTCTTTGTGGGTAAAAAATAGTCGGATTTTCAGCAATGGAATTGAGTAAGCCAACCTTTCTTAACACGTTATCCATTCGGATTTTTGCCTTATTCTGGTTGGCTTTTGTTTTGCTTTTCGCCTTAATTTTTGTCCTGCCTTATTTTGATTCACGGATTTATTCAAATTTAGATAACAGCGAAATTTCCAGTTATAACGCTGAGATCAGCGCAGCGATTCGCACGAATCAGCTTAGGCATATTTTATCGGGATTGCCCGTAACTGCCTTTGATGATCTTGATGGTATGCACCCTGTTCTCGCAGACCAAGAAGGCAATATTTTTGGCGCAAGGAAAAAAACAGAAATTTCAGCGGTGCAACAATTTATGTATCACACCACAGTGGTATCTAAGCCACTGAAAAAAAATTTCTATGATTTACAAGTGGTTGGCCCTTTTACCGTTCATTTAGAATTAGATAAAAAAGACACGCAATACAAACTTTATTTCCTGAGTAGGGTAAATCCACAAAAAGAAATAATTTCCTATATTTTTGACCGCCCTTACATCATTATTTTATTTGTAATGATTATTTCCACGCCGCTATTATGGTGGTTATCAAGCAGTATTGGACGTCCACTGCGCCATTTACAAGAAGCTGCCAATGCAGTGGCGTTAGGGAACTTTAAAGTGGATCGCACCTTAGAAACGCAGGGCAGTTTGGAGTTACGCCAAGTAGGGCAAAGTTTTAATCGAATGACCATTGCCCTTGAAGATCTGTTATCAAATCAACAAACATTGTTGTCTTCCATTTCTCACGAGCTTCGTACCCCGCTTACGCGATTACAATTAGCCTTAGCATTGTTAAGGCGGCGAATTAACAATAATGCAGAAATTGAACGCATTGAAAAAGAAGCCATACGGCTAGACGAAATGATTAACGATTTATTGTTACTCTCGCGCCAACAACTTAATAGCCATATTTTGCGTGAAATTTTTCCGATCACAGAAATCTGGCAGGATATTATTAAAGATAGCCAGTTTGAAGCAGAACAGCGCCAATTAGCATTTAAGGTTCATCAATTAATTGTTCACCCCTCTAAACATTATATCAATGGAAACAAAGCATTACTTTGTAGTGCGGTGGAAAATATTCTCAGAAATGCGCTGAAATACACTAAATCAAAAATTGAAACCACTATTGTTATTGAAGCTGAAATGTTAGTGATTGCTATTGATGACGATGGCGATGGCATTCCCGATGAAGAATACACGAATATCTTCAAACCATTCTACCGCATTGATGAAGCAAGAACGCGAGAAACAGGCGGCACGGGTTTAGGCCTTGCGATTGTGGCCAATGTAGTGAATGAACATCAAGGCTATGTGATAGCTATGCGTAGTGAGCTAGGTGGCTTACGGGTCAAGCTTTCCTTGCCACTATGGATTTTTCAATAAATTGCACTAATTTTTGCTTTACTTCGATTAAATATTGCCTATAATATGCAACCTATTTTGTGCATTGCACAAATTATGATGGTGCTTACCAATCAAGCCCCGTCCAAGACCGTAGGCGAAATGATGCGAATCATTTCTTAATTTTAACGCCTGCGTAGATGGTGGACAGACAGAATTTTCTGCTTCTGGACACCTTAGCCTCAAAAAAGAAATTGCCTTGCAGTAAAAGTGCGGTGGATTTTTTGAGATTTTTTAGAAGTTCCGCTTAGGCGGAGTGTATCAGGAGCTAACAGCCAATGGCATTAAATCTTCAAGACAAACAAGCAATTGTTGCTGAAGTAAATGAAGCAGCCAAAGGTGCCCTATCAGCAGTTATCGCGGATTCTCGTGGTGTAACCGTTGATAAAATGACTGAATTACGTAAAGCAGCTCGTGAAGCTGGTGTTTCAATGCGTGTTGTGCGTAACACTTTATTACGCCGTGCAGTTGAAGGCACTGATTACGAATGCTTAAAAGATGCGTTTGTAGGTCCAACACTTATCGCATTCTCTACTGAACACCCAGGTGCAGCAGCACGTTTGTTCAAAGATTTTGCAAAAGCAAATGATAAGTTTGAAATTAAAGGTGCAGCCTTTGAAGGTAAGATCCAAGATGTTGAATTCTTAGCAACATTACCGACTTACGAAGAAGCAATTGCACGTTTAATGGGTACAATGAAAGAAGCTGCGGCAGGCAAACTTGTTCGCACTCTTGCAGCATTACGCGACAAATTACAAGAAGCAGCTTAATCCAAGCGTTTCTTACCAGGTTTAACTTATTTACTTTAGGAATTGATTGTTATGTCATTAACTAACGAACAAATTATTGAAGCGATCGCTTCTAAATCAGTAACTGAAATCGTAGAATTAATCTCTGCGATGGAAGAAAAATTCGGTGTTTCAGCAGCAGCGGCTGCAGTAGCAGTAGCAGCTGGCGGTGACGCTGGTGCAGCAGAAGAAAAAACTGAATTCGATGTAGTTCTTGCAGCAGCAGGCGCTAACAAAGTAGCAGTTATCAAAGCAGTACGTGGTGCAACTGGCTTAGGCTTAAAAGAAGCTAAAGACTTAGTTGAATCTGCTCCAGCAACCTTAAAAGAAGGTGTAGCGAAAGCTGAAGCTGAAGCACTTAAGAAAGAATTAGAAGAAGCTGGCGCACAAGTAGAAATCAAATAATTTTGATTTTTTCGCGACCAATTCTGGTTCTAAAAACCCCGATAGCGATATCGGGGTTTTTTGTATATGGGAAATGAGTTTTTAAAATAGATGACCATTTTAAAATTGCATTATATACAATTAAATTAAGTATTTGTTATAGAATATTTAAAGAAGATAGGTCATAGTTCTAATCTTTATTTTTATTGAATCAAAACGGCTTTTCAATTTTAGGTAATCTGATCTAGAATAGGTTACTTTTCTTTCGAGTTGCATAATTATGAATAAATCTATTAAAGTTGAGAAACTAGAGAATCAAATTAGAGAACGCTATGATAGTCTCAGTAAACGTTTAAAGCAGGTTGCTAGATATATTTTAGATAATCCGAATAGTATTGTCTTTGATACTGTTGCGATTATTGCTGAGCGTTCGGAGGTTCCGCCATCAACATTAATTCGCTTTGCTAATGTTTTTGGTTTTAGTGGCTTTAATGAGATGAAACAGGTTTTTAAAGAAAGTTTGATGGAATCCACGGTTGATTATCGTGAGAGAGCTGAGTTATTTCATAAGATTGATGATGATTCTCTCGAGAAAAATTGTCCAGAAAATATTTTGTCAATTTTTTCTCAGGCTAATGCCGTTGCATTGACGCAGTCTTTAAAATCTATTGATGGTCAGAAATTGAATGATACTGTGGATTTGCTTGATAAGGCGAATAATATTTTTATTATTGGATTAAAGCGATCTTATAGTGTTGCTTGTTACTTAAATTATGCGTTACATCATCTAAATTATCGTTCTTTTATTATTGATGGTTTAGGGGGAATGTTTGAGGAGCAGCTAAATGCTATTCAACCAGGTGATGTTGTTGTTGCGATAAGTTTTTCTCCTTATGCTAAAGAAACATTGAATATTCTTAATTCTGTTGCTCAAGATGGCGTTAAACAAATTGCTATTACTGATAGTCAATTAAGTCCATTAGTTAGTTTTAGTGATGTGTCTTTTATTATTAAAGAAGCGCACATTAATGGTTTCAGATCTCAATGCTGTACGATGAATTTGGTGCAGAGTTTAGCCATTTCTTTAGCATTTAAGCAGAAAACATAATAGAAAATGGCTAATAATTTAGCATTATTAGCCATTAGCGCAGTTAGATTAAGAAAATTTTATCCTCTATATTTTTTCCATAGATGTATCAAGTTACGATATTTTTCACTAACTTCATTTATTAGTTGCTGATCGTTGATCTCATTAGCAAGCCATTTTGCGGAAGGTTCTCCAAAGATAGTTCGACCAACAGCAAACCCTTTAATCATTGGGGAATTTGCAGCCTCGCTAAATGTGTTATCAAACACACTTTCAGGTGCATCTAATCCCAGTATCAAAATTCCGCGACAATGAGGATCTTCGCTTTCGATAATTGATGTTAGTTGTTCCCAGGTTGACGCACTTAAACCCGGTAGTTTCCACCAATCTGGTTTTATGCCTAATTGATATAAATGTTTGATTACATCAAGATAATAGCTTTCTTTTTGTTCCATTGAACTAGGTAGAATTATTTCTAGTAGTAATTCATGCCCAGTTCTACAGCAAGCTTGATATACTTCAGATAGAGTTTTATCTTGGCTAGCTTTCATTTTTTCATCATCATTAGGATGATAAAATGCTAGGCATTTTACAATATGCTCTTTTGGCCAAGAAATAAGTTGGCTTCCTAAATCTCCATATTCTAAACATAGTGGGCGAGAGGCTGGTTTTTCGATTGGACGACCGATCCACCATTTTTTACCAGTAATTTCATTTAATGCATCTTGACCATAAGTGGTATCAGCTAAGATACCAGCATTGCCATTAGTGATTCCTTCTTCTTTAGCAGTTTGCTCTGCAGCTTGTAATAATAATTTTTTTAATTTTGGAATTTGTTCTAAATTTGCACCGCACTTTTTAGCCATTTCCTCAAGCTGCAATCGATGATCAAAAGCAAAAATACAAATATTATTCCATTCTTGTTTTCGTGTAGTTACACGATGTAAATGGTTTAAGGTTTCATCAAGATCAGGACGAGGAACATTTTCTGCTCGGGATAGGTAATCATCTAACTCCGCTTTAGTTGGCATTGCAGGTGCGCAGCCGTGGCGAGACACTACTAAGGCACCACAAGCATTAGCATAACGACAAGCTTGCTCCCACCCCTCTTCGTTAACATAACCTCTTAATAACCCAGACATAAACGCATCTCCTGCGCCAAGGACATTTAGAACTGCTACACGCACGCCATAGACATTTAATCCACCATCAATATTATCTGGAATTTCTCCCTCAAAAACAGAACAACCTAATGCTCCTCTTTTGCATACCAAGGTTGCTTGACTATATTGTCGTACATTTTTTAATGCGGTAAGTGTATCGGTTGAACCACCTGCAATATGAAATTCTTCCTCAGTTCCAACTAGCACATCAAAATGGTGTAGCACTTCTTGCAATGAGCGTGTTACTGCTTCAGAGTCAATATAGCGGGTTTCACCGTCCCCTAATGAAGTCAGGCCCCATAAAACTGGTCGATAATCAATATCTAATAGACGCTTTGTGCCATTTCGACCAGCATATTCTAGGGCAGTTAAAACCGCGTGACGAGTTTTAGGGTGAGAAAGATGTGTCCCGGTGATCGCTAATGCTTTAGCTGAAGCAATGTATTTTTCATCAAAATCATCAGCAGTAATTGCCATATCTGCACAATTATCACGATAAAAAATGAGAGGGAATGTTTCACTATCTTTTATGCCCAAGATAACAAGTGCAGTGAGACGCTCTTTATCTGTAATTAAATGACTGGTGTCCACTCCAACGCTTTGTAGTTCCTCACGTAGAAAACGTCCCATATGTTCATCACCAACTCTAGCAAGCATTGATGATTTTAGTCCTTGAATTGCTGTGCCATAGGCCACGTTACCTGATGAGCCACCTAAATATTTAGCAAAACTGCTTGCATCTTCTAGTCGTGAACCTATTTGTTGCGCATAGAGATCTACTGCAACTCGTCCCAAACAAATCACATCCAATGTTTTAGACATCTTATGCCTCCTGAAATCAGTAATGTTAAGTCTAAATGAAAAAAGAGATTTGATAATTTTATTTTAGAACAAAAATTTCATTTTTGAATTGCTAATATACTTTTTTGAGATCTAGATCTCAAAATTTCATCTTTTCTATGTATGTGTAAGTCTTTTTTCTAGTAAAGTGCGGTTGGTTTTTGTTAATTTTTTTTAAAAATGTTGATCTAGCTCTCAAAAATGAAATTTATATTTCATATTTTGTTTTGTTGAAAAAGTTTTTGAGTAGAATAAATAAAAATATTTTCTTAGCGGTTTTTAGTTTGCAAAGGAGAGTAAGAATGAAGGTACAGCGTTTAACCGTGGCTCAGGCTTTAGTAAAGTTTCTTGATAATCAATATGTTGAAGTAGATGGAAATGTAACTAAATTTGTCAAGGGAGTGTTCGGTATATTTGGACACGGAAATGTACTTGGATTAGGGCAGGCTTTGGAGCAGGACAGTGGGGAGTTGGTCGTACATCAAGGGCGTAACGAACAGGGCATGGCGCATATTGCTACGGGTTTTGCTAAACAAATGTTGAGAAAGCAAATTTATGCTTGCACTTCTTCAGTTGGTCCAGGTGCAGCTAATATGCTCACTGCAGCTGCGACTGCCACAGCAAATCGTATTCCATTATTATTGTTGCCTGGGGACGTATTTGCAACGAGACAACCAGACCCTGTATTACAGCAAATAGAGCAACCTTATGATTTAAGTATTAGTACAAATGATGCTTTTAGAGCGGTAAGTAAATATTGGGATAGAATTAGTCGACCAGAACAATTAATGAGCGCTTGTATTAATGCGATGAGAGTGTTAACTGATCCAGCTGAAACTGGCGCTGTGACCTTGGCATTACCGCAAGATGTACAAGCTGAAGCCTATGATTATCCAGAAAGTTTTTTTACTAAACGAATTCATCGAATCGAAAGAACACCTGCCACAGAAGATATGTTGCAACAAGCTGTAATGTTGATTAAATCTAAGAAAAAACCTCTAATTATTTGTGGCGGAGGTGTTCGCTATTCAGAAGCTGCACAGGAATTAAAGGTATTTGCCGAAACTTATAATATTCCATTTGCTGAAACTCAAGCAGGGAAAAGTGCAATTATTTCAGACCATCCTTTAAATGTTGGAGGCGTTGGTGAAACAGGGTGTCTAGCGGCTAATTTATTAGCGAAAGAAGCAGATTTAATTATTGGTATTGGGACAAGATATACTGATTTTACAACCTCATCTAAATGGATTTTCCAAAATCAAGATGTCAGCTTTTTGAATATTAATGTCTCACGGTTTGATGCATATAAGTTAGATGGCGTACAAGTTACAGCGGATGCGAAAAAAGCATTGCAACAATTACAGCCACTTCTATCAGGTTATCAAAATAGTTGGGGGGATAAAATTGCATTAAGCAAACAGAAAATGATGCAAGAATTGCAACGAGTCACGCAGGTTACTTATACAGAGAATTTTACCCCTGAAGTTGATGATGCTTTACCAAATAGACAAAGCATTTTTAATGAATTTATTAATATAACAGGATCTTGTTTAACTCAAAGTAGAGTGCTAGGGATCTTGAATCAACAATTCGGTGAAAATGATGTTATCGTTGCTGCTGCAGGAAGTTTGCCAGGAGATTTACAACGAATTTGGCAATCAAAAGGTGAAAACAGCTACCATTTAGAATATGGCTATTCTTGTATGGGATATGAGATTGCGGCATCTCTTGGAGTCAAGCTTGCGGAACCTGAGAAAGAGGTTTATACCTTATTAGGAGATGGTTCTTATTTAATGCTACATACTGAATTGGTTACAGCTATTCAAGAGAATAGAAAAATTAATGTTGTGTTATTTGATAATATGACCAATGGCTGTATTAATAATCTACAAGTAGGTAATGGAATGGATAGTTTTTGTACGGAATTCCGTTTCCGAAATCCTAAGAGTCAAAAATTAGATGGTGATTTTATTCCGATTGATTTTGCTATGAATGCTGCATCTTTTGGTTGTAAAACGTACACGGTTCGTAGTGAGGAGGAACTCGTAGCAGCTTTAGCTGATGCTAAAAAACAGACTATCTCAACACTTATTGATATTAAAGTATTGCCAAAAACAATGGTTCATGGTTATGGAAGTTGGTGGCATGTCGGAGTTGCTGAAGTCTCAACGAAAGAGCGAGTTAAGCAAGCTTATGAAAAAGCTCAACTAAATATTAAACAGGCAAGACGTTATTAATTTAAACTTACACTTCCTAAAAGGGGAAACAAATGAAAGCAGAAAATATAAAACTTGGAATTGCACCTATTGGTTGGACAAATGATGATCTACCTGAATTAGGTAAAGAGAATACATTTGAACAATGTATCAGTGAGATGGCTCTGGCAGGTTATCAAGGTTGCGAAGTGGGAAATAAATATCCTCGTGATATTGCGGTGCTAAAACATAAGTTAGATGCGAGAGGAATTCAGATTTGCAATGCTTGGTTTAGTACTTTTTTCGTTGATGGAAAAAAAGAAGAAACTATTCGAGAGTTTATTAAACATCGTGATTTTTTACATGCGATGGGAGCGAAAGTCATAGGATGTTCTGAGCAAAGTCGTAGTATCCAAGGTTTAGAAAAATCTATTTTTAAGGAAAAAACGATATTTAGTGATTCTGAATGGAAATTGTTGGCTGAAGGTTATAATGAGTTAGCTCGTTTAGCTGCTGAGAAGGGCATGAAAGTATGTTTGCATCATCATATGGGAACAGGTATTCAGACACCTGAAGAAATTGATAAATATATGAATATAACAAATGATGATGTATATCTTTTATTCGATTCGGGGCATCTTTATTATTCGGAAGGTTCTCAACAGGCAATGCTTGATGTACTAGGCAAATATATTGATCGTATTGTGCACGTTCATTTAAAAGATGTTCGTGATGACGTTGTCGAAGATGTGAGAAAGAATGATCTGAGTTTCTTAGAGGGCGTAAAAAAAGGCACGTTTACCGTTCCTGGTGATGGTGTGATAGATTTTAGACCTATTTTTGAAATTTTAGATAAACATAATTATAAAGGCTGGATGGTTGTAGAAGCAGAGCAAGATCCTTCGGTTGCTAATCCCTTTGAATATGCCGTGAAAGGTCGTCAATATATCAAACAAGTTGCTGGTATTTAATAATGAGGAGACATTATGATTAAAGTAGGTATTATTGGTGCGGGTCGTATTGGGCGAGTGCATTCAGAAAGTATTAGCAAATATGTAAAAGGTGCTGAAATTAAAGCTATTTCAGATATTAGAGTTACGGATGAATTAATCACATGGGCAGATAATATGGGCATTCCAAATGTCTATGATGATTATTCTAAGATCCTTAACGATCCTGAGATTGACGCTGTTTTAGTTTGTTCTTCTACTGATACGCATGCTCCTATTTCTATTGAGGCGGCACGAGCAGGTAAACATATTTTCTGCGAAAAACCAGTTGATCCTAACAAAGATAAAATTCGTGAAGTATTAGCTGAAGTGGAAAAAGCAGGAGTTAAATTCCAAGTGGGTTTCAATCGCCGATTTGATCATAATTTTAAAGCAATTCGCGATCGTGTTGTGGCTGGTGATATTGGTGAGCCACATCTTATCCGTGTAACTTCTCGCGATCCTGATGCGCCACCGATTGAATATGTCAAAGTTTCTGGCGGTTTATTTTTTGATATGACCATTCATGATTTCGATATGATTCGTTATCTTTCTGGTAGTGAAGTCGTTGAAGTGTATGCCGCAGGAGGCGTTTTGGTGAATCCAGAAATTGGTAAGGCCGGAGACATTGATACTGCGGTAATTACATTAAAACTTGCAAATGGTGCGATTGGTGTTATCGATAATAGCCGTAAAGCAGTTTATGGATATGATCAGAGGGCGGAAGTTTTTGGTTCAAAAGGTGCGGTTCAAACAAGTAATGACACAGATTCAACCGCTGTTTACTCTTGTGAGTTAGGTGTAATATCTGAGAAACCAAAATACTTTTTCTTAGAGCGATATATGCAATCTTTTGCAGAAGAAATTAGATCTTTTGTTGAGGCTATTGTTCATGATAAACCAACTTTGGTTAATGGTAATGATGGGTTGCAGCCTGTATTAATTGCATTGGCGGCCAAAAAATCTCTAGAAGAAGGACGTCCTGTTAAAATAACTGAAGTATCTTAATTTCACCTATATTTTTCGTGTATAAGGATAAATAAGGCATCATATTTTTTATGATGCCTTTTCTGTTTTTATGGGTAAATACGGTATTTTTCTGCAAAACGCAACACAGATCACATTTTTGAAATAAAAAATTCATTTTTTATTTATTTGATTGAAAAGTTCTCTTTTAGGGGGTATGTTTTCAAGAGATTAATATTGTTGATTTTTAGGAGTCTAAGATGGATAAAGTACGAATTGGTTTAGTTGGTACCGGATACATAGGGCGTTGTCATGCAATTGCTTATGCGCAATTACCTACGGTTTTTAATTTACAAGATAAAATTGAACTTGAATATTTGGCTGAAGTAAATTCAGAATTGGCCGATAAAAGAGCTAAAGAGTTTGGCTTTCGGCGTTCAACTGGGGATTGGAGAAGTTTAGTATCTGATCCTAGCGTAGATGTTGTTGATATTTGTACTCCAAACTTTTTACATAAAGACATTGCTCTGGAAGCGATTAAACATGGAAAAATAGTGTACTCTGAAAAACCTTTAGCTTTAACAGCATCGGAAGCTGAAGAGATGTATTTAGCAGCTAAAAAGGCAGGGGTTAAGACATTAATGGGATTTAATTACGCTAAAAATCCAACTAGCCAATTAGCGAGAGAGATCATTGCTAACGGTGAAATTGGTGAAGTGATCCATTTCTATGGTACTCACAATGAGGATTATTTAGCAAACCCAAGTACTCCTATAGATTGGCATTGCTATAAGCATTTGGCTGGGTTAGGAGCGCTAGGCGATTTAGGGGCGCATATAGTTCATATGGCTGAATATCTATTAGGTTCTGAAATTGAAAAAGTTTGTGGAGATATGCAGACAGTCATCTCACAACGTCCAGATCCTAAAGATAATAATTTGTTGCGTCGTGTTGAAAACGAGGATCAGGCTAGCGCACTAGTTAGATTTAAAAATGGCGCAATGGGAACGTTGGAAACATCGCGCATTGCTTGTGGGCGTAAAATGGGTTTAACCTATGTAGTTACTGGAACAAAAGGTACGCTTAGCTTTACACAGGAAAGAATGGCTGAATTAAAATTATATTTACATAATGATGCTTCTAATCGTCAAGGCTTTAAGACTTTACTTACTGGACCAGAGCATCCCGATTATGAAGCATTTTGTATAAGTTCAGGTCATGGGATTGGATTCAATGATCAGAAAGCAGTAGAAATTAGGGATTTAATCGAAGGTGTACTAAATAATAAATTAATCAGTCCTGATTTTTATGTTGGTTATCATATTTCTTGTGTGTTAGAGTCTATTGCTAAATCTGCTATTGAAAGATCTTGGATTGATGTTTCAGAGCTTCAAAAGGCTTAGGATTTCACATAATTTAAATCACATTTCTGTACTGGGAAGTTACTTTTCTTTGGTAACTTCTCTTTTCTAATTTCCTTATCTTTAGCCTTCAGCACGTTCCTCTTTATTTTTCACAATGTAATAAATATCTTTTTGATTTGAATAAAAAAATCGTTTGTTTTCAAATGTTTTTGTAAGAAATCAAAAAAATAGATAAAAATATTACCGCACTTATAAAAAATGAGACATATTTCACAAATTATTAACTTGGTATTTGTAAAAGTATTGATCCAATGATATACATAAACTGAATCATTTGTTTCAAGTGGTTTTTTGTTTGGAATTTATATTCTTCTATCTTGGGATATAGTTGTTTCCATAGTGATTAACTCAACTTAAAAAGGCTAATCGTATGAAAAAGACATTACTAACCTTATTATGTAGTAGCTTGTTATTAACCTCTCAGATCGCTTCTGCAAAAACTTATGTAATTGGTGCTCCAATGAATTCTTTTGCTGATAAATGGCAAACATATCTTCAGGATGCTATTCGTGAGTTTGACAAGCAACACGATGATGTTGAATTTAAACTTTCCGATGCAAATGCTGATTCCGCACGTCAATTAAATGATGTAGAAACATTTATCGACCAAAATGTTGATGCACTTTTAGTTGTGCCAAATGATCCTAATATTGTAAAAGCAATTGGAAGAAAAGCTAAAAAAGCAGGGATCCCATTGATTATTGTTAATCGTCGTCCAAATGATGATGATTTAGATAAATATGTAACTAGTTTTGTTGGTTCTGATGAAATCGAAGGAGGAAGAATTCAAGGAAATTATGTTGTTAATACATTAGATGGTAAGAAAGGGGAGGCATTAATTTTATTAGGCCCTTTAGGCCAAGATGCAGTGACAAAGCGTACTCAAGGTAATAAAGATATTTTGAGCGCGCATAAAAACATCAGTATTGTCGCAGAGCAAGAAGGTAAATGGGAACGAGATAGAGGTCTTGCTATTGCAGAAAATGTACTTGCGGGCCAAAACTCAATTAATGTTGTTGTAAGCAATAATGATGAGATGGCTATTGGTGCAATATTGGCTTCACGTAAGCTTGGTATTAAAGATGAAGACATTATTATCGTTGGTCTTGATGCTACACCAGATGCATTAGAATATTTGGGTAAAGGACTAGATGCAACAGTATTCCAATCTGCGAAAGGACAAGGGTATGCTGGTGCTGAAATTGCTTATCTTGCCGCCAAGGGAGAAAAAGTTGATAAGATCAAATGGGTACCATTTGAATTAGTTACGCCAGATAAAAAAGAAGAATATCAAGCAAAATATAAATAATATTTTGGGGAAGGGATTCTCCCTTCCTTTTCTGAAATTCCTTTAATTCGTTTAGGTGTCAATAATGAATATTTCAACAAATTCATCAAATTATATTTTAGAAATGAATAATGTTTCTAAAACATTTCCTGGTGTGAAGGCATTAGACGGCATTAACCTAAAAGTTAAACGTGGCAGTGTACACGCTTTAATGGGGGAAAATGGTGCTGGGAAATCTACGTTAATGAAAATTCTTTATGGAATTTATACTCCAGATCCTGGAAGTGAAATATTTTTGAGCGGTAAGCCGTTTAATCCATCTCGTCCAATTGATGCCATCCGTAAAGGATTAACAATGGTTCCGCAAGAAATTTCCCCAGCTGCTAATTTAACCATTGCAGATAACTTTTACTTAGGTCGAGAATTAACTAAGGGAAAATTTTTCTTAGATCAAAAAGAAATGAATGAGAAAGCGGCCAAGATTCTAGATGGGCTAGGTATCCCTATGGATGTAACCGTTAAAATGTCCGAGGTTTCGGTGGCCAAAGCTCAACTTGTAGCGATTGCAACAGCAGTTTCTAATAATGCGAAAGTCATCATTATGGATGAACCTACCACTTCTTTAACTGAAACTGAAGTTGATCAGCTATATAAAATTATTGAAACAGTTAAGAATCATGGTATTTCAGTTATTTTTATTTCACATAAATTAGATGAAGTATTCCGAGTTTCTGATGACATTACAGTAATTCGAGATGGGCAATATGTTGGGACTAAACCAGCTTCAGAAGTAACGAAAGATGAGCTAATTTCAATGATGGTTGGACGCGATATGTCCGAAATGTTTCAAAGAGAACGAGTGGATATTTCAGATAAAGTTATTTTAGAGGTTAAAAATCTTACCCGTTCAGGCGTGTATCAAGATATTAATTTTAAAATTCATAAAGGTGAAATTTTTGGTATTGCTGGATTAGTTGGTGCAGGAAGAACTGAGGTTGTGGAGGCCTTGTTTGGTTATAAGCCAGCAGAAAGTGGAGAATTTTATATTCATGGTAATAAAGTTGAAATAAAAAATCCAGTTGATGCAATGAAGTACAAAATAGGTTTTGTTACGGAAGATAGAAAATTAACGGGGTTATTTCTTAATTTGAGCATTACAGACAATATGATCATGCCCAAAATGTCTCCTTACTTAGAAAATTTTTTAATCTCAATTACTAGAGCTCAAGAGACAGCTATTGAGCAAAAAGATAAATTGAAAATCAAAGCCCCTAATGTTGAGGTTATCACGAATAATCTTTCAGGAGGAAATCAGCAGAAAGTTTTATTAGCGCGTTGGTTATTGTTAGAACCCGATATTTTAATACTGGATGAGCCAACAAAAGGCATTGATGTAGGAGCGAAAGCGGAGCTTTATAAATTAATGGTTGAGTTAGCTAAACAAGGTAAAACAATCATTATGATTACCTCAGATATGCTTGAATTATTGTCAATGAGTGATCGAGTAATGGTTATGCATGAAGGAAAGCAGGTTGGGATCATTCCACGACAAGGATTGTCTCAAGAACGAGTTTTAGAAATGGCTTCTGGCTTGACTCATAACTAGTCTTTTTATCGTATGTATATGTGAGGAATTTATTATGTCTAGTAGTACAATTAAAAAATTGCTAAATACTTATGGAATGGTATTTATCTTAATTGCTTTATTTTTGGCGTTATCAGTTTCAATAGATGGATTTTTTTCCGCAAGAACTGTTTGGAGTATTATAGAACAAGTTTCAATGTTTGGTATCATTGCCATTGGTGTAACATTCGCAATTATTACCACAGGGATTGATTTATCTTCGGGTTCTATTGTTGCTCTTACTTCTGTTGTTGCAGCATCAGTTGTGACAGGTGGAGATGCAGTCAGTGCAGCATTTTTAGCTTTTGCATTATCTATATTGTTGGGGGCGTTACTTGGTGCAATTAATGGTGGATTAACAGCTATTGGCTCTATTCCTCCTTTTATCGCCACTCTTGGAATGATGATCATTGCGCGTGGTGCGGCTCAACTTTATTCTGATGGGAGACCGATAGATGCTTCATCGGAAGCTTTTACTTGGATTTCTGATGTGAGTTTCTTTGGGTTACCTGGGTTGGTGATTCTATATATTCTTGTTGTAATTGGATCTCATATTTTATTAAGTCGATCTACATTTGGACGTCATGTTTATGCTGTTGGTGGTAATTTAAATGCAGCTAAAATTTGTGGGATAAACACTACAAAAACATTAATTTGGGTGTATGTTCTTGCTGGAGCATTATCAGGATTAGCAGGAGCAATGCTAGCAGCTCGTACTTATGCAGGAAATCCGTCATATGGATTGGCGTGGGAGCTTGATGCCATTGCAGCTGCAGTTATCGGAGGTGTTTCTCTTAGCGGAGGTATTGGAACTATCCCAATGTGTGTGATTGGAGCATTGATCATTGGTACAACAAATAAAGGTCTAAATATGTTGGGAGTAGATCCATACTGGCAACAGATTGTTAAAGGCTTGATTATTGTCGTAGCCGTATTGATTGATACCTTAAAAAGACGTAAAAAAGGCAGATAAAGAGAAAGACTTAAAAGAAAATGGCTTACATTGGTATTATCAAGTAAGCCATTTTTATACTTTTTATAAAATATAAGCCAGCAATTTTGCTGGCTGTATTGTTAAAGACAAATGCGCTATGCCTCAAATTTATGTGCATATTCTTCAGTATTAATCCACTGATGATCTTTTTCCCAGGTAAAACGCCATTTCCGAACAGGGCCAGCCATCACATTTAAATAGTAGTTATTATAACCAGCTATTGTGGCAACTGGATGATATCCTTTTGGCACTTTGACAACATCACCATCGTAAACCGCCATACATTCATCTAAGCTACGATCATCTGTATAAACCCGTTGAAGACAAAATCCTTGACTTGGTTCAAAGCGGTGGTAGTAGGTTTCTTCTAGATAGGTTTCAGTTTCACTGTTTTTTTGATCGTGTTTATGGCTTGGGAAAGAACTCGTGTTTCCTTCATCGGTAAATACTTCAACGACAAGTAACGCATCGGCAGCTTCAGTTTCTGGAAGAATGTTGTGTACAAGGCGCTTATTATTACCATATCCACGTTTTTCTACGCCGACATCCTCAGGTTTAATCAGTCTTGTTGGAAGAGTACCTTGACTTGGCGCTCTACAAATTGCAATTTCTGTTTCAGTTTCTGCTTTAATGAAAACTTCTTTGTTATGAGGAACATAAAGCGCATAAGGTGGGATTCGTTCAAAAGGCGTTGCCCTATTCCCTATTTTAGAAAAGACTTGTCCTTCGGTCTCGAAAGTTGCGTAGCCAGAAACCATAACGAAACAGATTTCAGTTCCTTCTGTTTTAATATGATATGACATATCCTTGGACAGGTGGAGTAATTCAAATCCAACATACTCCCAGCTAGCATTTTCTGGAGTAATTTGTTGGCGAAGCCCATTGGTAATATTTTTTGATTTTGCTAATAATTTACTCATAACAAACCTCTTTGTTTTGTGGGAAATGTGAGATATAGAGAAACTAGAGTATAGGTTAGAAGTGCTGGATAGTGAACTTTGTATTGTTAAAGATGTAGCCTAGATCACAAAATGAAATAAAAAATAATTTTTAAGTTAGGTTTAAATTGAAATTTTTATTTCAAAATAGTATGTTTACCTATACTAGTAACCTAATTAATATCAACCGAGTGAGGATAATTATGAAACCAGTTATTCCAAATTTTATCAATGGCCGCCTTGTGGAAAGCAATAGCCAAAGAACAGCGTTTGTTTATAATCCAGCAACTGGAGAACAAACAAAACAAGTTAAATTAAGTACAACAAGTGAGATGGAACAAGCTATTGGGGCAGCACAAGAGGCATTCTATGATTGGTCTCAGCAATCACCATTACGCAGAGCAAGAGTATTATTTAAATTTAAAACTTTGTTAGAAGAACATTTCGATGAATTGGCTCGCCTAATTACTAATGAGCATGGAAAGATTTATTCCGATTCTGTTGGTGAATTAACACGAGGGTTGGAAGTTGTTGAATTTGCAACAGGTATTCCACACTTATTAAAAGGTGAGTATTCAGCAAATGTTGGAAGAGGGATTGATAGCTTTTCTATTATGCAACCATTAGGTGTTGTTGCAGGAATTACACCTTTTAATTTTCCAGCCATGGTTCCAATGTGGATGTTCCCTGTTGCTTTAGCTTGTGGTAATACGTTTGTTTTAAAACCATCAGAAAAAGATCCTTCACTTTCTATTCGCTTAGCCGAGTTATTAAAAGAAGCGGGATTACCCGATGGGGTATTTAATGTTGTTCAAGGTGATAAAGAAGTTGTAGATGTATTGCTAAAAGATCCTAGAGTTCAAGCAGTAAGTTTCGTTGGTTCAACCCCAATCGCCCAATATATTTATGAAACGGGATCTACCTATGGAAAACGTGTACAAGCACTTGGAGGGGCAAAAAATCACGCATTGATTATGCCAGATGCAGATATTGAAACAACAGCAAATGCACTATTAGGGGCAGCTTTTGGTGCTGCAGGTGAGCGCTGCATGGCATTATCCGTTGCTGTTACTATTGATGATAATTATGCTGACCTTTTGGTTAAGAATTTAGCACCTAAAGTAGAGGCGTTACGTATCGGGCCAGGTGTTTTGCCTGAAGGTGAAAAAGAAAATGATATGGGGCCTTTAATTTCTAAAGAACATTTGAACAAAGTCTCTAGTTATGTTGATTCAGGAGTTACTGAGGGTGCAAAACTCGTTGTTGATGGTCGACATTACAAAGTAGCAGGACACGAAGATGGCTATTTTATCGGCGGCAGTTTGTTTGATCATGTCACACCAGATATGACTATTTATAAAGAAGAAATTTTTGGTCCAGTTCTTGCCATTGTTCGCGCTAAAAATTACCAAGAAGCAATTAATCTGATCAATGCACATCAATATGGTAATGGTAGTGCAATATTTACGAGTGATGGTGACGCTGCGCGCCAATATAGCCATGATGTTAAAGCTGGTATGGTTGGTATTAATATCCCAATTCCAGTTCCTATGGCATTCCATTGCTTTGGTGGCTGGAAAGCTTCTATTTTTGGGCCACTCAATGCGTATGGACCTGACGGTGTTCGCTTCTATACAAGAATGAAAACAGTAACTAGCCGCTGGCCTAACAATAAAGTAAGAGATGGTGGCGCTGCTTTTAGTATGCCAACATTGTAATGATTATCTTTCAAGATAATTTGTATAAAGCCCGTTTTAATCAGAAACGGGTTTTTTATATCCGAATTATTTGAAATGTAAATTGACTTTATCTTGCGAGATATTATATAATAACCAGCCATTTTTAATTCACAAACCTTTTTGGATTAAAAATATACTGAATAATCACCGTTTTGTTGCGTGAATCAGGCTAGTTTTCTGGTAGTTTGATGGCAACCCGCTCATCAGAAGTAAGGTTCAGAGTGCGGTATCTGAAAACGGATTCATCATTGATATGATAAAAATGCGTGAAAAAATCACCGCACTTTTCTTTTATATCAACTCGGTCTCACTAAAATTTACTGAGGAAAACCAATGGGTTACTCCTATACTGAGAAAAAACGTATTCGTAAAGACTTCGGCAAACGTCCGCAAGTTTTAAATGTACCTTATTTATTAACTATTCAACTTGATTCTTTCGATAAATTTATCCAAAGAGATCCAGATGGTCAGCAAGGCTTAGAAGCAGCATTCCGTTCTGTATTTCCCATTGTCAGCAACAATGGCAATACGGAATTACAATATGTGAGCTATCGCTTAGGCGAGCCAGTATTTGATGTGCGTGAATGTCAAATTCGCGGCACCACTTATGCTGCGCCATTGCGTGTGAAATTACGTCTTGTTAGCTATGACAAAGATGCCGCGCCAGGCACAATTAAAGATATTAAAGAACAAGAAGTTTATATGGGTGAAATCCCATTAATGACAGATAATGGAACATTTGTGATTAATGGTACTGAGCGTGTAATCGTTTCGCAATTACACCGTAGCCCAGGCGTATTCTTTGATAGCGACAAAGGTAAAACGCACTCATCAGGGAAAGTGCTTTATAACGCACGTATTATTCCTTACCGTGGTTCTTGGTTAGATTTTGAGTTTGATCCAAAAGATAACTTATATGCACGTATTGACCGCCGCCGTAAATTACCGGCAACCATTATTTTGCGTGCATTAAACTATACAACAGAAGAAATTTTAGACTTATTCTTCGATAAAGTTGTTTTCCAAATTGAAGATAACAAATTATTAATGACCTTAGTGCCAGAAAGATTGCGTGGTGAAACGGCAACTTTCGATATTGTGGCAAATGGAAAAACTTATGTTGAAGTCGGTCGCCGTATTACTGCTCGTCATATCCGCGCCCTTGAAAAAGACAATGTGACTCAGGTTGAAGTGCCAACAGAATACATTGTGGGTAAAGTGGCAGCGAAAGATTATGTTGATCTTGAAACTGGCGAAGTGATTTGTCCTGCCAATGGTGAAATTACGCTAGAGATTTTAGCGAAACTCGCTCAAGCAGGTTACAAAACGATCGAAACTCTATTTACTAACGATTTAGACTACGGTCCGTATATTTCAGATACTTTACGCGTAGATCCAACTACTGATCGCTTAAGTGCATTAGTTGAAATCTATCGTATGATGCGTCCAGGTGAGCCGCCAACAAAAGAAGCGGCAGAAGGTTTATTTGATAACCTGTTCTTCTCACCAGATCGCTATGATTTATCTGCGGTAGGTCGTATGAAATTCAACCGCTCTTTAGGCATTGAAGAAACCACTGGCAGCGGCATTTTAAGCAAAGAAGATATCGTTAATGTAATGCGTAAATTAATCGATATCCGTAACGGCCGTGGTGAAGTTGATGATATTGACCACTTAGGTAACCGCCGTATTCGTTCAGTAGGTGAAATGGCAGAAAACCAATTCCGTATTGGTTTAGTGCGTGTTGAGCGTGCGGTGAAAGAGCGTCTTTCTTTAGGCGATCTTGAAGCTGTAACTCCACAAGATTTAATCAATGCCAAACCAATTTCGGCAGCGGTGAAAGAATTCTTTGGTTCATCACAACTTTCTCAGTTTATGGATCAAAATAACCCGCTTTCAGAAGTAACCCATAAACGCCGTATTTCAGCCTTAGGGCCAGGTGGTTTAACTCGTGAACGTGCAGGCTTTGAGGTGCGAGATGTTCACGCAACTCACTATGGTCGCGTATGTCCAATCGAAACCCCTGAAGGTCCAAACATCGGTTTGATTAACTCTTTAGCGGTGTATGCGCGTACTAACGATTATGGTTTCTTAGAAACACCATATCGCAAAGTAGTAAACGGCCAAGTTACAGAAGAAATTGAATATTTATCGGCCATTGAAGAAGGCAAATATATTATCGCGCAGGCGAACTCAAACTTAGATGATGAATTACGCTTTACCGATACTTTCGTAACCTGTCGTGGTGAACACGGTGAGTCCGGTTTATATCGTCCAGAAGAAATTCACTATATGGACGTATCCACACAGCAAATTGTTTCTGTGGCGGCAGCACTTATCCCGTTCCTTGAACACGATGATGCGAACCGTGCCTTGATGGGGGCGAACATGCAACGCCAAGCGGTACCAACCTTGCGTGCGGATAAACCATTAGTCGGTACAGGTATGGAAAAACCAGTGGCGTTAGACTCTGGTGTTGCGGTTGTAGCAAAACGTGGTGGAACAATCCAATACGTTGATGCTTCGCGTATCGTTGTAAAAGTAAACGAAGATGAAACCGTTGCAGGTGAAGCAGGTATTGATATTTACAACCTTGTGAAATATACCCGCTCTAACCAAAATACCTGTATTAACCAAATTCCTTGCGTGAAATTAGGTGAGCCAATTGAGCGTGGAGAAATCCTTGCTGATGGCCCTTCAACGGATTTAGGTGAACTTGCCCTTGGTCAAAATATGCGTGTGGCATTTATGCCTTGGAATGGTTATAACTTCGAAGACTCAATGTTAGTGTCTGAGCGTGTGGTGCAAGAAGATCGTTTCACCACTATTCATATTCAAGAGCTTTCTTGTGTGGCGCGCGATACCAAACTTGGTTCTGAAGAAATCACTGCCGATATTCCAAATGTAGGTGAAGCAGCATTAAGCAAACTTGATGAATCAGGGATTGTGTATATCGGTGCGGAAGTAAAAGGCGGCGATATTCTTGTGGGTAAAGTGACACCAAAAGGTGAAACGCAATTAACCCCAGAAGAAAAATTATTACGCGCAATCTTTGGTGAAAAAGCATCTGATGTAAAAGATTCTTCATTACGTGTACCAAACAGCGTATCTGGTACGGTTATTGACGTTCAAGTGTTCACCCGTGATGGCGTAGAAAAAGATAAACGTGCCTTAGAAATCGAAGAAATGCAGTTGAAACAAGCGAAAAAAGATCTTGTGGAAGAATTAGAGATCTTAGAAGCTGGCTTGTTTGCGCGTGTTCGCAACTTATTGATTTCAGGCGGAATGAGCGCTACACAATTAGATCAACTAGAACGCACCAAATGGTTAGAACAAACCCTTTCAGACGAAGCGAAACAAAGCCAGTTAGAGCAATTAGCTGAGCAATATGAAGAACTTCGTAAAGACTTTGAGCATAAACTTGAAGTGAAACGCGGCAAAATTATCCAAGGTGATGATCTTGCACCGGGTGTATTGAAAGTGGTGAAAGTGTACCTTGCGGTGAAACGCCAAATCCAACCAGGGGATAAAATGGCGGGTCGTCACGGTAACAAAGGGGTTATCTCAAAAATCAACCCAGTTGAAGATATGCCGTATGACGAAAATGGTCAGCCAGTAGATATCGTATTGAACCCACTGGGCGTACCTTCGCGTATGAACATCGGTCAGATCCTTGAAACGCACTTAGGTTTAGCGGCGAAAGGAATTGGTGATCAAATTAATGCAATGATCAAACAAAAACAAGATGTTGAGAAATTGCGTGGTTATATCCAAAAAGCCTATGACTTAGGTGGCGGTTCGCAAAAAGTGGATCTTTCAACCTTTACCGATGAAGAAGTAATGCGTTTAGCACAAAACTTACGCAAAGGTTTACCGCTGGCAACGCCAGTATTTGATGGTGCGCACGAAGAAGAAATTAAGGGCTTACTAGAGCTTGGCGGCTTACCAACATCAGGGCAAATTACCCTTTATGATGGTCGCACAGGTGAGAAATTTGAACGTCCAGTAACCGTAGGTTATATGTATATGCTCAAATTGAACCACTTAGTTGATGACAAAATGCACGCGCGTTCAACAGGTTCTTATAGTCTTGTTACGCAGCAACCATTGGGTGGTAAAGCACAGTTCGGTGGTCAGCGTTTCGGTGAGATGGAGGTTTGGGCGCTTGAAGCTTATGGTGCCGCTTACACCTTACAAGAAATGCTTACCGTTAAATCCGATGATGTGAACGGCCGTACGAAGATGTATAAAAACATCGTGAGCGGCAACCAACAAATGGATCCGGGTACACCAGAATCTTTCAACGTAATTATGAAAGAAATTCGTTCACTCGGTATCAACATCGACTTAGACGAAGAATAATCTGATAAGCGAAAGCTAAAGTACGCTCAAGTGCGGTGAAAAAATTCAAAATTTTACACCGCACTTGGATAAGTTTAACTCCGACAGGAGCAAAATCTGTGAAAGACTTAGTTAAGTTTTTAAAAGCACAATCTAAATCCAGCGAAGATTTTGATGTGATCAAAATTGGTTTAGCCTCACCGGATATGATCCGTTCTTGGTCATTTGGTGAAGTTAAGAAACCTGAAACCATCAACTACCGTACGTTTAAACCAGAGCGTGACGGGCTTTTCTGTGCGCGTATTTTCGGGCCAGTAAAAGACTACGAATGTTTATGCGGAAAATATAAACGCTTAAAACACCGTGGGGTAATTTGTGAAAAATGTGGCGTAGAAGTAACACAAGCAAAAGTTCGCCGTGAACGTATGGGGCATATTGAACTTGCTTCACCTGTTGCTCATATCTGGTTCTTAAAATCTTTACCGTCCCGCATCGGCTTATTATTAGATATGCCATTGCGTGATATTGAACGTGTACTTTATTTTGAATCTTACATTGTTACTGAGCCGGGAATGACTGATCTTGAAAAAGGTCAATTATTAACGGAAGAACAATATATGGACGCAGAAGACCGTTGGGGCGATGAATTTGAAGCTAAAATGGGTGCAGAAGCGATCCAAGCGTTATTGCGTGATATGGATCTAGAAGTGGAATGTGAAACCTTGCGTGAAGAGTTGCAAGAAACCAATTCAGAAACCAAACGCAAAAAAATCACTAAGCGCTTAAAATTATTAGAATCTTTCATTCAATCAGGTAATAAACCTGAATGGATGGTGATGACCGTATTGCCAGTGTTACCACCAGATTTACGTCCATTAGTTCCACTTGATGGCGGACGTTTTGCCACTTCAGATTTGAACGATTTATATCGCCGAGTGATCAACCGTAATAACCGTTTAAAACGCTTATTAGACTTGATTGCGCCAGATATTATCGTGCGTAACGAAAAACGTATGTTACAAGAATCTGTTGATGCGTTATTAGATAATGGTCGCCGTGGCCGTGCAATTACCGGTTCTAACCGCCGTCCATTGAAATCACTTGCGGATATGATCAAAGGTAAACAAGGTCGTTTCCGTCAAAACTTATTGGGTAAACGTGTAGATTACTCAGGTCGTTCGGTAATTACCGTAGGGCCATACTTACATCTACATCAATGTGGTTTACCGAAAAAAATGGCGTTAGAATTATTCCGTCCATTTATTTATGCCAAATTAGAAAGCCGTGGCTTTGCAACCACAATCAAGGCTGCGAAGAAAATGGTTGAGCGTGAAGACGCGATTGTATGGGATATTTTGGCAGAAGTAATTCGTGAACACCCAATCCTATTGAACCGTGCGCCAACCTTGCACCGTTTGGGTATTCAAGCCTTTGAACCGATCTTAATTGAAGGTAAAGCGATTCAATTGCACCCATTAGTGTGTGCGGCGTTCAACGCGGACTTCGATGGTGACCAAATGGCGGTTCACGTGCCATTAACCCTTGAAGCACAGCTTGAAGCGCGTGCCTTGATGATGTCAACCAACAACATTCTCTCACCAGCAAATGGTGAGCCGATTATCGTACCATCACAGGACGTTGTATTAGGTCTTTACTATATGACCCGTGATAAAGTGAACGGTAAAGGCGAAGGAATGTTATTGCAAGATCCACGCGAAGCGGAGAAAGCTTATCGTACAGGTCAAGCGGAATTACATTCTCGTGTGAAAGTGCGTATCACAGAATATGTGAAAGATGCCTCTAACGAATTTGTACCGCAAACCAGCCTTGTGGACACCACAATTGGTCGTGCCATTTTATGGATGATCGCACCAAAAGGTATGCCATTTAGCTTGTTCAACCAAACCTTAGGCAAAAAAGCGATTTCAAAATTAATTAACGAAAGCTATCGCCGTTTAGGATTGAAAGCGAGCGTATTGTTTGCTGACCAAATTATGTACACCGGTTTTGCTTATGCTGCACGTTCTGGTTCATCAGTAGGGATTGACGATATGGTGATCCCGGCGAAGAAATATGAAATTATTTCAGCCGCAGAACAAGAAGTCGCAGAAATCCAAGAGCAATTCCAATCAGGTTTGGTAACAGCAGGTGAGCGTTATAACAAAGTAATCGATATTTGGGCAGCGGCGAATGAGCGCGTAGCCAAAGCGATGATGGAAAACCTTTCTCAAGAAGAAGTGGTAAACCGTGAAGGCGAACTAGAGAAACAAGCTTCATTTAACAGCATCTTTATGATGGCAGATTCTGGAGCGCGTGGTTCTGCCGCACAGATTCGTCAGCTTGCAGGTATGCGTGGTTTGATGGCGCGTCCAGACGGCTCAATTATCGAAACACCAATTACCGCAAACTTCCGTGAAGGCTTGAACGTACTTCAGTACTTTATTTCAACCCACGGTGCGCGTAAAGGTTTGGCCGATACGGCATTAAAAACGGCGAACTCTGGTTACTTAACCCGCCGTTTAGTAGATGTGGCACAAGATTTAGTGATCATTGAAGATGACTGTGGCACTTACGAAGGTATCGTAATGACCCCATTAATCGAAGGGGGAGATGTAAAAGAACCTCTGCGTGATCGTGTATTAGGTCGTGTGGCGGCAGAAGACATCTTAAAACCGGGTACAGACGAAGTTTTAATTCCACGTAATACTTTATTAGATGAAAAACTTTGTGATCTGATCGATGAAAATTCCGTAGATAGCATCAAGGTACGCTCTGTTGTAACCTGTGACACTAACTTTGGTGTGTGTGCGAAATGTTACGGACGCGATCTTGCACGCGGACACCTTATCAACCAAGGTGAAGCTGTGGGGGTTATCGCGGCGCAATCAATCGGTGAGCCGGGTACACAGCTAACGATGCGTACGTTCCATATCGGTGGTGCGGCATCTGCGGCAGCGAAAGAATCAAGCATTCAAGTTAAGAATAACGGTACTTTACGTTTAGCCAACGTGAAATTCGTGACGAACAAAGAAGGCAAATTGGTCTTAACTTCACGTAACACTGAATTAACCATTATTGACGCATTTGGCCGTACCAAAGAGCATTATAAAGTGCCTTATGGTGCAGTGTTAAACAAAGCAGATGGTGATGAAGTGAACGCGGGCGAAACCGTAGCGAACTGGGATCCACATACAATGCCTGTGGTTTCTGAAGTATCAGGTTTCGTGAAATTCGTAGATATTACTGACGGTGTAACTGTAACTCGTCAAACTGATGAATTAACTGGTTTATCTTCAATCGTAGTACAAGATGTGGGTGAACGTGCAACAGCAGGTAAGGATTTACGTCCAACCATCAAACTTGTTGATGCGCAAGGCAACGACATTCTTGTTGCAGGTTCGGATATACCAGCACAGTACACCTTGCCAGGTAAAGCGATTGTTACTCTTGAAGATGGTGCGGAAGTTCACGTGGGGGATTCTCTTGCGCGTATTCCACAAGAATCAGCGGGAACAAAAGATATTACCGGTGGTCTTCCACGCGTTGCGGATCTCTTTGAAGCGCGTAAACCGAAAGAGCCTGCAATCCTAGCAGAAATTTCAGGTATTGTTTCCTTTGGTAAAGAAACCAAAGGTAAACGCCGCTTACTCATCACTCCAACTGAGGGCGAAGTGTACGAAGAAATGATTCCAAAATGGCGTCAGCTCAACGTATTTGAAGGTGAAATGGTAGAACGTGGGGATCTCATTTCTGATGGTGCAGAAACGCCACACGATATTTTACGTTTGCGCGGTGTACACGCAGTAACTGATTACATCGTAAACGAAGTGCAAGAAGTTTACCGCTTACAAGGGGTAAAAATTAACGATAAACATATCGAAGTTATCGTACGCCAAATGTTGCGTAAAGCCATCATCACCAACCCTTACGATTCTGAATTCTTAGAAGGTGAGCAAGTGGAAGTGGCACGCGTGAAAATGGTTAATCAAAAACGCGAAGCGGAAGGAAAACCATTGGTGGAATTTGAGCGTGAATTATTGGGTATCACTAAAGCCTCATTGGCAACGGAATCCTTTATTTCCGCCGCATCGTTCCAAGAAACCACTCGTGTGCTTACCGAAGCAGCGGTGGCTGGAAAACGCGATGAATTACGTGGCTTGAAAGAGAACGTTATCGTAGGTCGCTTGATCCCAGCAGGTACAGGTTTTGCGTATCATCAACAACGCCAGAAAAACCGTGCCGCAGGCATCGTTGAACCTGAGCAATTAACCAAAGCATCAACCATTTCTGATGAAGAAATTGCTTCAGAATTTACATTCACCGCAGACGACGCAACCGCAAGTCTTGCTGAAATGTTAAATATGGCAGAAGATGCAGAATAATCATTAGCAAGCAACTCAAAGCCCGAACATCGTGTCGGGCTTTTTTATTTGAGCAAATAAATAAGTGCGGTGAGAAAATTTATAATTTTTTTACCGCGTTTAGCAGAGAAACTGATTTTAATAATGGATTAGTGCGTAAGACAGAAGATATTCAGTGCATTTTGACATTGCATAGTGTTTGGTATGTTTAGTAAAGCACCTAAAGCGCGGTGAGAAAATTTGTAAATTTTTCACCGCACTTAAAAAATCATCTTCGCCAAATTTTTCTGCTTGATTTCTATAAAATCGCTTTATTTTCAAGACAATATCTAGCATAATCCGCGTTCTTATTTTATCTCTTTCTGAGGAATATTATGACAACGCAAACAACTGAAAAATTAGCAAATCCAGGTCCGTTAGGCTTATGCGGTTTTGCATTAACCACATTTTTATTAAGCTTAATTAATGCGGGTATCTTTGATAAACAAGACGGAATTTCTATTGTACTTGCAATGGCATTCGCGTTTGGTGGAACGGCACAATTAATCGCAGGCATTATGGAATACCGCAAAGGCAACACCTTTGGTTTCACTGCCTTTATCAGCTACGGATCATTTTGGTGGTCTTGGGCATTATTCGTACAATTTATGCCAACAGCCAGCCCTGCATTTTTAGGCTGCTATTTAGCCGCGTGGGGAACATTCACCTTAATGATGTTCATCGCCTCTTTCAGCAAACCCAAAGCATTGCGTGTCGTGTTCTTTTTCTTAGTATTAACGTTCTACGCACTAGCTATCGGTGATGGTTTTGGCTATCACGGTTTAGTACAAATCGGCGGCTGCCTAGGCCTAATCACCGCACTCAGCGCTTTCTACCTAGCCGCAGCAGAAATGATTAACGAAAATTTCGGTAGAGAGGTTTTACCGATTTAATATGTAAAAGTAGTGCGGAAACGCACTATTTTTTTGCGTAAATTTTTAATAGTTTTTCATTGATAAAGCGGTAAAATACTCCAAACCCCAATAAGGTTAAACTATTAATCCCCTTAAGCGATTAAACTAACAACCCAAACTAAAGTGCGGTGAAATTTTTATGAGTTTTTCAATGCGACCTGTTGAACCAGCAACACAAGGTGCTTGGCTTTTAACCCAAGGATCGAATATTTTTCTTATCGAGGGAAAATTGCCCGAAGGAAAGGCGGAAGATTTCCAATTAACAGGGCGTTTGGTGATGGAAATCGGGTGTTGGAATGGCGCGCCGCTTTGGCTTGTTGCCGAGCAGGAAGAAGAGCAGGGAGCAGAGCAGGAAGATGGTCGAGAATATACTTCATTGCGTAGCCAACTTCATTTTCCAGAAGTGCAATTTAATTTGCTCAATCGTGGCGTGGAGATTAATCATTTTCTGAAAACCCATCGCTTTTGTGGGAAGTGCGGTTCAAAAATGGCAATGGCAAAAGAAGAATTGGCCGTGCAATGTGAAAATTCCGCCTGTGGATACCGCACTTATCCCGTGATTTGCCCTTCGATTATTGTGGCGGTTCGCCGTGGTAAGCAGATTTTGCTCGCCAATCATCAGCGTCATCAACAGGAAAAAATGTACACCACGTTGGCGGGATTTGTAGAAGTGGGAGAAAGTTTTGAGCAAACCGTGCAACGGGAAGTGTTTGAAGAAACAGGGATTCAGGTGAAAAATATTCGCTATTTTGGCAGCCAGCCTTGGGCATTCCCCAATTCTCAAATGGTGGGATTTTTAGCCGATTATGCCGCGGGGGAAATCCGCTTGCAAGAAGCAGAACTGCAAGATGCCCAATGGTTTGATTATGATAAACCCTTGCCAAATTTGCCGCCACAAGGCACTATTGCGTTGAAATTAATAAATGCCACACTGGCACTTTGTGCCGATGATGATAAAAGTGCGGTAGAAAAATAAAGGAATTTAAGATGTTTGAATTAAAAAATGATCGTTATTTGCGTGCGCTTTTGCGCGAACCTGTGGATATGACCCCCGTTTGGATGATGCGCCAAGCAGGGCGTTATTTGCCAGAATACAAAGCCACGCGTGCGCAAGCAGGGGATTTTATGTCCCTTTGCCGCAATGCTGAGTTGGCTTGCGAAGTAACGCTACAACCTTTACGCCGTTACGATTTAGATGCCGCCATTTTGTTTTCTGATATTCTCACCATTCCTGATGCAATGGGGCTAGGCTTGAGCTTTGGCGCAGGCGAGGGGCCTAAATTTGCGCGTCCTATCGAAAATAAAAGTGCGGTGGAAAATTTGCTAATTCCTGATCCAGAACAAGAATTGCAATATGTGATGAATGCGGTGCGCACCATTCGCCGTGAACTCAAAGGCGAAGTGCCGTTGATCGGATTTTCTGGCAGCCCTTGGACACTTGCCACCTATATGGTAGAAGGGGGCAGTAGCAAGGCTTTCACAAAAATCAAAAAAATGCTTTATACCGATCCACAAACCTTGCATTTGTTACTCGACAAATTAGCGGATTCCGTTGCCCTTTATCTCAATGCACAAATTAAAGCGGGTGCGCAATCGGTGATGATTTTTGATACTTGGGGCGGCGTGCTAGCTCATCGTGAATACCTTGAGTTCTCGTTGCAATATATGCAGAAAATTGTGGAAAATCTCATTCGTCATAATGAAGGACGCAAAGTGCCAGTTACCCTCTTTACCAAAGGTGGCGGCTTATGGTTAGAACATATCGCCAATACTGGTTGTGATGCAGTGGGCTTGGATTGGACGGTGGATCTTGCAGACGCCAAAAAACGTATCGGGCATAAAGTGGCGCTACAAGGCAATATGGATCCTTCCGTGCTTTATGCTTCACCAGCGCGCATTGAGCAAGAAGTGCGGTCGATTTTAGCGGATTTTGGCGAAGGCAGTGGCCACGTTTTCAATCTCGGACACGGTATTCATCAAGATGTGCCAGAAATCAGCCCGAAAATTTTTGTGGACGCAATCCATCAATATTCTCAGCCTTACCACAAATAAGGATAAACAATGCGAAATCCTATTCATAAACGCTTAGAAAATTTAGCTAGTTGGCAACATCTCACTTTTATGGCGTGCCTGTGTGAGCGAATGTTGCCGAATTTTCAGCTTTTTTGCCAAGTTACGGAACAGCCCGCGCAAAGCAGAATTTATCAAAATATTCTAAATTTAACCTGGGAATATTTAACCGTGAAAGATGCCCACATCAATTTTGATAATCAGCTCGAAAAATTTGAGGCAATTATCCCTGATGTGAACAATTATGATTTTTACGGCGTTGTGCCAGCGATTGAGGCCTGCGAAGCACTTTCTGAATTATTGCATAGCCTAATTGCAGGTGAAACCTTAGAGCACGCCGTACAAGTGAGTTTGATTTCTTTACAAACTGTTATCGGATTATTGGAAACCAATTTAGACCGCGAATTATCCGAGCAAGAACTCAAAGCAAGTGAAGAAATTGAACAAGAATTAGATGTGCAATGGCAGATCTACCGTGCGCTGCGAGAGTGCGAAGAACGCGATGTTTCCTTGATTTTAGCCCTTAAAAATGAAATTCGCGCAGAAGGAATCTCAAATATTGGTATAGAAATTAGTCAATAATGTGATTTAGATTACATTTTTGCTATTTATTGCTTTGCTTTATATAGAAGTTGATTTATTCTTTACCACACTGTGCATACAGTATTTATTATTGACTTAGGCGTTAGGCGTATCCTAACACTCTTAATTTAATCAAAAAATAGAGAAGGTACTAATTTATGAACAAAACGGATTTAATTGATGCAATTGCAAGTGCAGCAGAGTTAAACAAAAAACAAGCTAAAGCAGCGTTAGAAGCAACTCTAGCTGCGATTGAAGCAAGCTTAAAAGCGGGTGATGCTGTTCAGCTAATCGGCTTCGGTACATTCAAAGTAAGCGAGCGTAAAGCACGCACAGGACGTAACCCACAAACTGGTGCGGAAATCCAAATCCCAGCATCTAAAGTACCTGCGTTCGTTGCTGGTAAAGCATTAAAAGACGCGTTGAAATAATTTATTGTTTGATTTAAATATTCTATTTTAATCTGCTCTTTAAAGTTAAGTTTTTTAAAGAGCAGATTTTTTTATTAAAAATAATGAAAAAACCACCGCACTTTCGTTGCGGTGGTTTTTCTTTTTTGTGTTTTAACTTATCCCAAAAAATACTTATACGCTGGGCTGTTGGTAACGTCTTGATAAGTATAGGCTAATTCTTCCAAATGGGCGTTGAAGCGAATTTCATCGTTTTCATCTAATTGGAAGCCTGCAAGCACATTGCCGTAGTCTGCGCCGTGGGCGCGGTAGTGGAACAGTGAGATGTTCCAGTGCGTGCCTAGCATTTCAAGGAATTTAAGTAACGCACCTTTTTGTTCTGGAAACTCAAAGCTGTATAAGCGTTCTTTGGCTTTACTTGATGAGCGTCCGCCGATCATATAGCGAATGTGAGTTTTCGCTACATCATCATCAGAGAGATCCATCACGGAATAGCCGTGCTGTTGCAACTGCGCGATGATTTCATTTTTCTCATCTTCACCACGAATTCTCACTCCGACAAAAATGCAAGCTTGTGCTTGATCCGCATAGCGGTAGTTAAATTCCGTAACGGCACGATCGCCAAGCAAATGGCAGAAACGTAAGAAGCTGCCTTTTTCTTCAGGAATGGTTACCGCAAGCATTGCTTCGTGTTTTTCACCGATTTCGCAACGCTCAGATACATAACGCAATGTGTGGAAATTCAGGTTGGCGCCCGATAAAATATTCACCAAGGTTTCCCCTTGAATATTATTTTCTTTGACGTATTTTTTTAGCCCTGCCAGCGAAACTGCCCCTGACGGCTCTGCAATTGCGCGTACATTTTCAAAAATATCTTTCATTGCGGCACAAATTTCATCGCCGTCCACCAGCACCACATCATCAAGATATTGCTGGCATAAGCGGAAAGTCTCATCGCCAATGCGTTTTACTGCCACGCCATCGGCAAATAAGCCCACTCGCTCTAAATCCACTGGTTGCCCCGCTTTTAAGGCGTGATACAGGCAAGCTGAATCTTTGCTTTCCACTCCGATTACTTTAATTTCTGGCATTAATTGTTTGATTAGCACGGCAACCCCTGCGGCTAAGCCGCCCCCGCCCACTGGCACAAAAACGCGGTCGATGTTGGACGATTGTTGTAACAATTCAAGTGCCAATGTCCCTTGTCCTGCGATCACTAAAGGGTGATCGAAAGGGGGAATAAACGTCATATTTTTAGTTTTAGAAAGTTCAATTGCCTTGCCTTTGGCTTCATCAAAGTTTGCTCCGTAAAGTAGCACTTCACCCCCAAAACGGCGCACCGCATCTACTTTAATGCTCGGCGTATTTTGTGGCATCACGATTAATGCTTTCAAGCCCAGTAATTTGGCGGATAGTGCCACACCCTGCGCGTGGTTGCCCGCAGAAGCCGCAATCACGCCAGCTTGGCGTTGTTCATCATTTAAGGCGGCGATCATTGCATAAGCGCCACGCAATTTAAAGCTATGCACAGGCTGGCGATCTTCACGCTTAATTAAAACCTGATTGTGCAACCGTGCGGAAAGTTTATCCATCGGTTGCAAAGGGGTTGTTTGCGCGGCTTGATACACCACAGATCCCAGTTTCAAAATGGTTTTTAAATAATCATCTCCGCTCGGAGTGGGATTGTTAAATGCAAGGGTTGTCATTTTATTATCCTTAAATAAAACCAGAAATAATGTTAATTAATAAGGAAAGCACGGTTACGTTGAAAATAAAGGCGACAATGCTGTGAATTCCGCCCAAAATTCGCCCCGCTCTTGAAGAAAACATCACATCGGCCGTTTGTGCTGATGTGCCGATAATCAAGGCGGTGTAGATAAAATCATAGTAATTTGGCTCGGTTTGATAGCCATTTTGCCCATTGCTTTGTGGAATTTGCAGTGGCATTGGTTCACCGCTAACTTTCGCGTGATAGAACAAATGAGCATAGCGAATAGCAAACAGAATATGGATCACCAACCAAGAAAGGAAAATGGAAATAATCGCTAAAGTGATATGCCACGCTTTTTCCATTGGCGGAAGATTTTGCGCAATGCTCACTAAGCGAACCAATGCCACAATACAAGCACCGATAATCACGCTCACGATGATGAACATTGCTTTTGTCCCTGCTTGGCGCTCTTGTAGCACTGCGGTCATCTGCTCGCGATGACGATGCTGTTGGCGAATTGTCCAAAATGTCCAAAATAAATATAGGCTCATTCCCATATCCCAAGAATAAATGAGATCGGTACTAATATCGCCTTGCGAGAGTAGGCGAAATGCCATAAAAGAGAGAACCACCAAGATCAAACTGGTGAAAAATTTAATATGCTGTTTTAGCATTTTTTGCATTTTGCTTTCCTTGTATGCCTAAATTTAGGCAGAAATTATAAAAATTCGCGAAAAAACGACCGCACTTTGATTTACAGGTGCGGCCATTTTATTTAGTCGCTTAATTTGGAGCGATCTCGTACCGCGCCTTTATCCGCTGAAGTGGCGAAATAGCCGTACATTT
Source organism: Avibacterium avium (assembly GCF_900454535.1). Taxonomy (GTDB): domain Bacteria; phylum Pseudomonadota; class Gammaproteobacteria; order Enterobacterales; family Pasteurellaceae; genus Avibacterium; species Avibacterium avium. The sequence continues at coordinate 152,419 of NZ_UGSP01000001.1, read as the reverse complement.
TGAGTGCGAAAGACACTTCACGCTGACGATTTGCTGGCTTCCAGCCTTTCGCATCTTGTTCTGCGCGGCGTGCGCTTAATTCTTGTTCCGATACCATTAATTGGATTGAGCGATTTGGAATATCGATCTCAATGGTATCGCCGTCTTTCACCAAGCCGATTGTCCCGCCTGCCGCGGCTTCTGGCGAGCAGTGTCCGATAGATAAGCCTGAAGTACCGCCAGAAAAACGGCCGTCAGTTAATAACGCACAGGCTTTGCCTAAGCCCATTGATTTTAAATAGCTGGTTGGGTAAAGCATTTCTTGCATACCCGGCCCGCCTTTTGGCCCTTCGTAACGAATGACCACAACGTGTCCTGCTTGCACTTTGCCGCCAAGAATGCCGTTTACCGCATCTTCTTGGCTTTCAAAGACAATGGCTTTGCCGGTGAATTTTAAGATGGATTCATCAACGCCCGCGGTTTTAACGATACAGCCGTCCAAGGCGATATTGCCGGAAAGCATTGCTAATCCGCCGTCTTGGCTATAAGCAAAGGCTTTACTACGAATACAACCGTTCTCGCGATCGTCATCAAGGCTGTCCCAACGGCAATCTTGTGAGAAGGCTTGAGTGGTGCGAATACCCGCAGGCCCTGCACGATAGAATTCACGAATGGATTCATCTTGAGTGAGCATAATGTCGTATTTGGCAATTTGCTCAGCTAGGCTTAAACCTAATACGGTGCGAGTTTGGTTATCAAGCAATCCTGCACGATCTAACTCGCCTAAAATTGCCATAATTCCACCCGCTCTATGTACATCTTCCATATGATATTTGGCAGTGTTCGGCGCTACTTTACTTAAACAAGGCACGCGGCGAGAAAGTCTGTCAATGTCTGCCATAGTGAAATCCACTTCCGCTTCTTGCGCTGCGGCCAATAAATGCAATACGGTATTGGTTGAGCCGCCCATTGCAATATCTAAGCTCATTGCATTTTCAAATGCAGGTTTAGTGGCGATGGAACGTGGCAATACGGATTCATCATCTTGCTGATAATATTTTTGGCAAAGTTCAACAATTTGTTTGCCCGCATCTAAGAATAACTGTTTACGATCTTTGTGGGTTGCCAAGCAAGAACCGTTACCCGGCAGGCTTAAGCCTAAGGCTTCGGTTAAACAGTTCATTGAGTTTGCGGTGAACATTCCTGAACAAGAACCACAAGTTGGGCAGGCTGAACGCTCAATGGCTTCTACATCAGAATCTGACACATTTTTATCCGCACTTTGCACCATAGCGTCCACCAAATCTAACTTGATGATTTGATCAGAAAGTTTGGTTTTTCCCGCTTCCATCGGGCCGCCAGAAACAAAAATTGTTGGAATGTTCAAGCGCAGCGCGGCCATCAACATTCCCGGGGTGATTTTATCGCAGTTAGAAATACACACCATTGCGTCTGCACAATGAGCATTTACCATATATTCCACACTGTCGGCGATTAAATCGCGAGAAGGCAAGGAATACAGCATTCCGCCGTGTCCCATTGCGATGCCATCATCAACGGCAATGGTGTTAAATTCTTTTGCTACACCGCCGGCTTGCTCAATTTGTTGCACCACTAATTGTCCAATATCTTTTAGGTGAACGTGGCCCGGTACAAATTGGGTGAAAGAATTGACTACGGCGATAATCGGCTTACCAAAATCATTTTCTTTCATTCCTGTGGCGCGCCATAACGCGCGCGCCCCTGCCATATTGCGACCTTGTGTGCTGGTCGCGGAACGTAATTTAGGCATAATCTCTCCAACTTTTATTCATTTAAACTTCTCATTCGCAGCGAATGTTTACTTTAATTCCAACACATCTGGCAATTTAACTAATTGATTTACCAATAATTCCACCGCTCTTTCACTTTGCACTACAACGTGCAAGGTGATTTCTTGTTGTTGGCTTTCAGTTTGTAATTTAATCACTTCAAAACCGCGATGACGCATTACGCGTAATAAACGCTCTAAGGTTTCTGGGCGTCTGTTGGCGCGGATTAATAATTCATACTGTTGCATAATTTTCCCCACAATTCCTTTTCTATTATTCTTCAAGCATATCCACGTTACAGGCATTTGGTGGCACAAGTGGCCACACGTTTTCTTCTGCTGGGATACAAATATGTAATAAATAAGCGCCTTCCGCTTGGAATAAGCGATCTAATGCCGCTTGCACTTCTTCGCCAGATTCAATCCGCTCGCCTTTAATATCAAAGGCGGATGCAAGTGTCACGAAATCAGGGTTGTCATCTAAAATCGTATTACTATGGCGCGCTTGGAAGAATAGGGTTTGCCATTGACGCACCATTCCTAAGCGTTGGTTGTCTAATAAAATGATTTTTACCGGCGTTTTGCCACGTTTAATTGTGCCGAGTTCCTGCACATTCATCATTAATGACCCATCACCGGTGATTAAAATGACATCATCATTTGGACGAGCTTTCTGCGCGCCAATCGCCGCTGGCAAGCCAAAGCCCATTGAACCAAAGCCTGCTGAAGTGATGAAATTTTCAGGCGCATAATGTTTCATATGCTGTGCTGACCACATTTGATGTTGCCCCACATCAGTAACTACAATGGCGTTTTTCGCTTTTTGGTTAGAAACCGTGTTAAGCAACCACCAAGGGTTAATGGGTTGTTTGCCTTGATTTTCAGCATAACGGAAATCAAAATCTTGTTTTAACTTATTGATTTCTTTATGCCAATCTGCCAAATCTAATTTCATTGTTAAGGCACGGAAAACTTCGCTTAAATCACCACGCAACGCCACATCTGGACGGCGTAATTTGCCTAATTCTGCCACATCAATATCACAATGAATCACTTTAGCGTGCGGTGCAAAGGTGTCTAATTTGCCCGTTACACGATCGTCAAACCGCGCGCCAAACACTAATAATAAATCCGATTCTTGTGTAGCTAAATTGGCGGCTTTGGTGCCGTGCATACCAATCATTCCCATATAATAAGGGGTTTCAGGCAAAATTGCGCCCAAGCCTTTTAAGGTGGAAATACTTGGAATTTCTGTGGTGGCTAAAAACTCACGCAAGGCTGGTACGGCGTTCGCCATTCCCACTCCACCGCCAACATACACCACTGGGCGTTTGGCATTTTTCAATAATTCCACCGCTTTTTCCAATTCTGCAGGATTAAGTGCGGTCGGTTTTTCCACAGGAAGCGTGAAAGGTTGCAAATCGGTTTCGGCAAATTGCACATCTTTTGGAATATCAATAAGCACAGGGCCAGGGCGACCACTTTGTGCAATTTGGAACGCTTTGGCGATAATTTCTGGCAATTCATCAATACTTTGCACAATAAAACTATGCTTCGTACAAGCAAGGGATAAGCCCAGAACATCGGCTTCTTGGAAAGCATCTGTACCAATCAATGGCGAAGCAACTTGCCCGGTGATGGCCACCACAGGAATGGAATCCATTAAGGCATCGCCTAATCCTGTGATTAAATTGGTTGCCCCTGGGCCTGATGTGGCGATACACACCCCGGTTTTCCCACTGGCTCTGGCATAGCCAATGGCTGCCATTGCCGCGCCTTGCTCATTGCGACAGAGCAAATGCTCCAAACCCGAATCATAAATGGCATCATAAACTGGCATTATCGCCCCACCTGGATAGCCAAATACAATATCCACATTGTGTGCTTTCAAGCACTCCGTTACTAATCTTGCACCGTTCATATTCCACCTTTCTGGTTATTAATCGCTATAAAAAAAGCCTCTCGAAGATCTCTGCGAGGGGCTTTCTATATACAAATTGAGTTATAAATTTATTCTATTTGTTAGCAAGCCAAAACCCCGCAGTGTTCACCACCACGAGGTTAATAATAATGCCAATAAGAGAATAAAGTTTTGTCATTGTCTGAATCCGATTTAAGCATTCCGCTTTTAATGCTGTTATTGATACCACATTCAAAATAGAAATCAAGGAATTTTTTACATTTCGCAATCGTTTTCCTAGGGAAATAAAAAGTGCGGTACAAAATCTCCCTAATTTTGACTAGTTTAAGCGTCTAATTGCATCAATTACCAGCTCCCAAAATCCTTCACGATCTAGCTTAGTTGCAACTTGAGTGTTGCAAGGTTTTGGGGGATAGCGAAAATCTGCGACTGTCATACCTAACGTATGCGTACCTGTCAATTCAATATGTACAGGGACTTTTTGTGTTTCAATTAAATTAGGATTAATAACATAGGCTACCGCGCAAGGATCGTGTACAGGGGGCGCATCAAAGCCCTGTGCTTGTTTGTACATTTTGCCAAAGAATTCTAATAGTTCAACGACAAATTGGGCTGGTTTAGTACCAATTTGCGCAATACGCTCAATAATATCTGGTGTAGCTAGTGCTTGGTGTGTCAGATCTAATCCCACCATGGTTACTGGCCAACCGGCACTAAATACAATGTGTGCGGCTTCTGGATCAATTTTTATGTTAAATTCTGCTACAGCGCTCCAATTACCAGTGTGATAACCTCCACCCATTAACACGACTTCTTTTACTCGCTCGATAATTCTAGGCTCAAGACGTGCAGCAAGGGCAATATTGGTTAGTCCCCCAGTGGGCACTAACGTGATAGTTTTAGCGGGGTGAGACATAACTAAATCAATAATAAGTTGTACTGCGTGTGAAGAATGAAAAGATTGGCTAGGTTTAGGGAGAGTTGGGCCATCTAATCCAGATTCGCCATGAATTGATGGGGCAATCTCAACTTCTCGGATAAGTGGACGATCAGCCCCTTTGGCAAAGGGAATTTCTCGTATATTTGCAATTTCTGCGATTGCGAGCGCATTATTAGATACTTTTTCTAAGGTTTGATTACCAACTACGGTTGTAACGGCTAATAAGTCAATCTCGGGATTGCCGTAAGCCAATAACATAGCAATTGCATCATCATGACCTGGATCGCAATCTAAGATAATTTTTTTGCCCATATTTTTCTCCTTAACATTAATATTTTATTCATTATTCCATTTTTTCTTGTTTTGCTAAGGCGATAAGATAAATTTTTTGAGCTAGTTCACAAATTTAAATATTCTTTCTTTTAAATTTTATTAAGTTGTTTTATTTTTATTTTATCGAAACGTTTCGATATGGTTTTTAGGGAGGCAATATGAAGAAAACAGGAATTTTGAATGCACCGCTGTCATTACAAATAGCACAGCTAGGGCATACGGATTTTTTAACAATCTGTGATGCAGGCTTACCCATTCCAGTGGAAATGGAAACCGTAGATCTTGCTTTGAGTGCAGGGATTCCGAGTTTTTTATCGGTTTTTGATGCCGTAGTAGGCGAATGTTTTGTGGAGCGAGTGATTTTAGCCAAAGAAATTGAACACAAAAATCCGAGCATTCATCAAGCGTTATTGCAGAAACTTGAACAATTAGCGCGACAACAAAATAACGAAATTACTGTGGATTATGTATCCCACGAAGAATTTAAAACCTTGAGTCAAGAGAGCAAAGCCATAGTACGTTCGGGCGAATGTACGCCTTATGCCAATATCATTCTTGTTTCAGGTGTACCATTTTAAGGGGGCGTGATGAAACCCATTTTAAGATTAGACAACATTTGTAAATCCTTCCCTGGCGTGCGTGCATTGCATAATGCGAGTTTGTCTGTTTATGCGGGGAGAGTGATGGCATTAATGGGGGAAAATGGTGCAGGCAAATCAACCTTGATGAAAATTCTCACTGGGATTTATCAGCAAGATAGCGGAGAGATTTATTTTCACGGAGAGAAAGTGCGGTATAAAAATCCGAAATTTTCTCAGTCAGCGGGAATCAGTATTATTCATCAAGAACTCAATATTATTCCTAATTTAACCATTGCCGAAAATATTTTCTTAGGGCGGGAGTTTACCCATAAATTGGGCGGTATTGACTGGGCTAAAATGACGGAGGAATCCGCAAAATTGCTGCAACGTTTGAAAGTTAAACATCACCCTTCAACACCTGTCGCAAAACTTTCCTTAGGTGAGTTGCAAATGATCGAAATCGCCAAAGCATTAAGTTTTGATGCCAAGGTGATTATTATGGACGAGCCAACCGATGCCTTAACCGATTCTGAAACTCAAGCCCTGTTTGACGTCATTCGAGAATTGAAAGCGGAAGGTTGTGGGATCGTATTTATCTCTCACCGAATGCAAGATATTTTTACTATTTGTGATGATGTCACTATTTTACGTGATGGCGAGTTTATTGCAGAAAGTGAGCTTTCCGCCATTAATGAAGAACAGCTTATTGAACTCATGGTGGGTAGAAAGCTGGAAGAACAATACCCCCATCTTGATAGCCCTATTGGTGAGCCAGTATTACGCGTGCAAAATTTGACGGGGCAGGGCGTTAATAACGTGTCTTTTCAGTTAAATCGCGGTGAAATTCTTGGCGTGTCAGGTTTAATGGGGGCAGGCAGAACGGAATTGATGAAACTCATTTATGGTGCGTTACCGAAAAAGAGCGGTGAGATTTTTCTACATAATCGTGCTTTGACGATTCGTTCTCCGCAAGATGGCTTAAATAATGGCATTGTATATATTTCTGAAGATCGTAAAGGTGATGGCTTGGTGTTGGGAATGTCAATTAAAGAAAATATGACACTCACCGCATTAAAGCAGCTCACTAAGAATGGGACGATCGATCACAGAGCTGAAAAAATGACCGTCAATGATTTTATTCTACTGTTTAATGTGAAAACCCCTTCAATGGATCAAACGATCGGCTTGTTATCAGGCGGTAATCAGCAAAAAGTTGCGATTGCCAAAGGGTTGATGACACGGCCTGATGTCTTAATTTTAGATGAGCCAACCCGTGGTATTGATGTGGGAGCAAAAAAGGAAATTTATCAGTTAATCAATAAGTTTAAAGAAGAAGGAATGAGCATTATCGTGGTTTCTTCCGATATGCCAGAAATTATTGGTATGAGTGATCGCGTTTTGGTGATGAATAATGGCGAAATTCGTGGTGAATTCTTGCGTGAAGAAGTGAGCCAAGAAAAGCTCTTAACGGTCGCTATCACGCAACAGCATTAAAAGGATAAATTATGACAACAACAAAATTAAAAAATTTCCTGATTGAGCAACGTTCAATTTTGGCTTTAATTGTCTTGATTGTAATTGTTTCTAGCATTAATCCGAATTTTTTCACAATGGATAATTTGCTGAATATTTTGCGTCAAACCTCAGTCAATGCCATTATCGCAGTGGGAATGACCTTTGTGATTTTAACTGCTGGGATCGATCTTTCAGTAGGATCGGTATTGGCATTAACTGGCGCGATTGCCGCCTCACTGGTGAACCTTGATTTATCTATTTTCATTGTGATTCCCCTTGTTTTACTCTGTGGCACCTTATTAGGTGGCATCAGCGGAGTGATTATCGCGAAAGGTAACGTTCAGGCTTTCATTGCTACCTTGGTAACAATGACCTTATTGCGTGGCGTAACAATGGTTTATACCGATGGGCGACCAATCAGTCTGGGTTTTTCTGATGTGGCAGATCAATTTTCTTTCCTTGGAACAGGGTATTTATTCAATATTCCTTTCCCAATTTGGTTAATGGCAATTATTTTCCTTGTTGCTTGGTATATCTTAAAACATACCCCAATGGGACGTTATATTTATGCCCTAGGTGGCAATGAATCGGCAACCCGTTTATCAGGCATTAATGTGGATAAAGTAAAAATATTCGTGTATGCAGTAAGCGGATTTTTAGCCACCGTTGCAGGATTGATTGTGACTTCAAGATTATCTTCCGCACAGCCAACCGCGGGTGTGTCCTATGAGCTTGATGCGATTGCCGCAGTTGTTGTCGGTGGCACAAGTTTAATGGGCGGAAAAGGGCGTATCTTTGGCACATTAATTGGTGCGCTGATTATTGGGTTCTTAAATAATGCCTTGAATTTATTAGATATTTCTTCTTACTATCAAATGATTGCAAAATCAATCGTTATTTTGGCAGCTGTACTTACCGATCATTTTTTCAGTCGAAAAAATGCTTAACTTAAACTCACCTAATGAAAGGAGATGTGTATGAAAAAATTAACGTTACTGGCGTCCGCAGTGATTCTTGGTTCGGCTGTTAGCCAAGCGGTGGTGGCAAAAGAGACCATTGCATTAGCCGTTTCAACTTTAGATAATCCGTTTTTCGTTACCCTAAAAGAAGGGGCGGAAAAAGAAGCGGATAAATTGGGCTATAACCTTGTAGTCTTAGATTCACAAAACGATCCAGCGAAAGAGCTGGCGAATGTTGAAGATGTTACCGTACGTGGTGCAAAAGTATTACTGATTAACCCAACGGATTCTACCGCAGTAGCGAGTGCTGTGCGAATGGCAAATCAAAAAAATATTCCTGTGATTACCTTAGACCGCGGCGCAGCGCAAGGTAAAGTGGTGAGCCATATTGCTTCTGATAATGTGGCTGGCGGAAAAATGGCAGGGGATTTCATCGCAGAAAAATTAGGAAATAATGCGAAAGTCATTCAATTAGAAGGTATTGCTGGAACGTCTGCTGCGCGTGAGCGTGGTGAAGGTTTTAAACAAGCGGTAGAAGCACATAAATTTGACGTATTAGCCAGTCAGCCTGCAGATTTTGATCGCACCAAAGGCTTAAATGTAATGGAAAACTTACTCACTGCGCAACCAAATGTGCAAGCGGTATTTGCTCAAAATGATGAAATGGCACTCGGTGCAATTCGAGCTGTTCAAGCAGCGAATAAATCCGTGTTAATTGTTGGATTTGATGGTACAGATGATGGCGTAAAAGCAGTAAAAAGTGGCAAATTAGCCGCAACTATCGCACAACAACCAGAGTTAATCGGTGCATTAGGCGTGCAGACTGCTGACAAAGTGATTAAAGGCGAAGCTGTTGAAGCACAAATCCCTGTGCCATTAAAAGTAGTCAGTCAATAATCCTTTAATGATTCAAGGCGGATTTAGTATTCGCCTTGAATTTCACTTTCGTATATTGGGTATATTGCGAAATATTTTTGCGTTTCATCACGTTTTAATCAATGTATTTCGCAATATGCACAAAATATAAGTGCGGTGCTTTTTTTCGTGATTTTTATTAAGGAATAACTATGCACAATTCAACCCTAACCATTCTCGGCAGTATTAACGCAGATCATCTTATCCAAGTGTCGCATTTCCCGCAGCCGGGGGAAACCTTGTCGGGACGTAATTATCAAGTGGTGTATGGCGGAAAGGGGGCAAATCAAGCGGTGGCAGCAGCACGCTTGGGGGCGAAGGTGAATTTTATCGCTTGTGTAGGGAATGACGATATTGGGCGGGAGATGAAAAAATCTTTCGCGCAAGCGGGAATGAATACGGCGGCCATTTCTGAAGTTACACAGGCTCGCACAGGGATCGCAATGATTCAAGTGGCAGACAGCGGCGAAAATAGCATTGTGATTTCCGCGGGGGCGAATGCTTATCTGAATGCTGATAGGGTGCAGTCTTTTGCTCATATGATTGAGCAGAGCGATGCCTTGCTGATGCAATTGGAAACCCCCTTGGGCGGTGCGCTGTGTGCGGCGAAGTTAGCGAAACAAGCAGGTAAACAAGTGGTGCTAAATCCCGCGCCTGCACAGCCTCTGCCTGATGAATTGTTGGCTCAGCTAACAATGATTACGCCAAATGAAACAGAAGCCGAAATTCTTACAGGCGTGAAAGTGGTGGATTACCAAAGTGCGGTGCAATCTGCGCAAGTTTTTCATCAAAAAGGGGTGGAAATGGTATTGATTACCTTAGGTGCGAAAGGGGTTTTTGTTAGCCATCAAAATCAACAAGAAATCGTGCAGGGCTTTGTGGTGCAGGCAACGGATACCACCGCCGCTGGGGATACCTTTAATGGCGCGTTGATGACGGCATTATTAGAGGGCAAATCGTTAAATCAAGCCATTCATTTTGCCCAAGCCGCCGCAGCAATAAGTGTTACCCGTTTAGGCGCACAAACCTCCATTCCTACTCGGCAAGAAACGCTCGATTTTTTGGCTCAGGCTCATTAGAATGACAACTATTTAGTAAATAACCACTTGAGAAGTCATTATGGCAACAATGAAAGACATTGCACGCATTGCGCAGGTTTCCACCTCCACCGTGTCGCACGTGATTAATAATACGGGCTATGTGAGCGAAGCAATGCGAGAACGCATAATGAAAGTTGTCAAAGAGCTTAATTATCGCCCTTCCGCCTTGGCGAGAAGTTTGAAAATCAAGCAAACCAAAACCTTAGGAATGTTGGTTACCGCAACCAACAACCCTTTTTTTGCGGAAGTGGTGAGTGGCGTTGAGCAATATTGTAATCAGCACGATTATAATCTGATTATTTCAAGCCTAGATGGCAATGAAGAACGCTTAGAGCAAAATATTCAAACGCTGATTCAAAAACAGGTGGACGGCTTGTTGTTAATGTATTCTGATAGCCACCATTCTTTTCTTAAACAGCTTGATGTTGCCTTGCCAATGGTGATTATGGACTGGTGGCCAACAGCATTAAGTGCGGATAAAATTTATGAAAATTCTGAACTTGGTGCATATCTTGCGATAAAATGCTTAATTGAGCAAGGGCATAAAGAGATTGCGATTATCACAGGAAATCTGAATAAATCCCTAGCGCAAAATCGTTTACAAGGCTATAAAAAAGCCTTAAACGAACATCAGTTAGTCATTCGTGATGAATGGATTATCGAAAGCCATTTTGATTTTGAAGGTGGCGTGGAAGGAATGAAAAAGCTGTTACAAGCGGGCAAACGGCCTACGGCTGTGTTTGCGTGTAGCGACACGATTGCAGTGGGCGTTTATCAAGTGGCGTGGCAAAATGGTTTGCGTATTCCGCAAGATCTTTCTGTGATTGGCTATGATGATATTACCTTGGCTCAATATCTCGCCCCACCGCTCACCACCATTCATCAACCTAAAGCCGAATTAGGCAAACTTGCGGTGGAAACCCTGCTAGAACGCATTAAAAATCCCCATAAAAGCGAACAATCTATTTTGCTAGAACCTAAATTAATTTGGCGGGATTCCATTCAATCATACCCAGCTAAGCCATAATTTGCTATCATACTCCCGTTTTGTTGAAGGAGTTTGACTATGCAAAATCGACCATTTCGTGCTGTGGTTTCAGATTTAGACGGCACATTGCTCAATGGGGATCACGTTATCGGTGATTTTACTATTGAAACCCTTGAAAAATTAGCGCAAGAAAAGATTGATATTATTCTCGCCACGGGGCGAAAGTATGAAGATGTGGCGCATATTGTCGGCAAGGTGAAGCTGGATAATGCGGTGCTTATCACGTCAAATGGTGCAAGGGCGCATAATCTGCAAGGTGAATTGTTATTAAGCAACAGTCTGCCTGAGGACATTGCCCTTGAAATAATGCAAACCCCGTACGATGAAAAAAATGTTTTCGTCAATAGCTATCAAGATGAAGGCTGGTTTATTAGTTTAGATTTGCCCGAGTTGGCGAAATATCATCAAGATTCTGGCTTTAGCTATCAGGTGGCGGATTTTCAGTACCACCACGGACGTGGCACAGAAAAAGTATTTTTTATTGGACGCACACCCGCTGATCTCGCCCCGATTGAAGCGCATTTGAAAGCGCGTTTTGGCGATGCGATTTATATCACCTATTCCACGCCGCAATGTTTAGAGATTATGAATAAAAACGTGTCAAAAGCCACCGCACTTGCCCAAGTGGTACAAGGGTGTGAATATGGTTTGAGCGCGTGCATTGCCTTTGGTGATGGTATGAATGATATAGAAATGCTCAGCGAAGTGGGTAAAGGCTGCATTATGGGTAACGCCGATCCTCGCTTAAAACAAGCCTGTCCGCAGTTAGAACAAATCGGTTTAAACCGCCACGAAGCCGTTGCCAGCTATTTGCGTGCGACCTTTGGTCTGTATTAATTAAAGCGAAATGGCAATTTGGCAATCCTTACTGATAATCAGCGGCGGAGCAGCACTCGGGGCTTGCACCCGTTGGGGGCTAAGCGAGCTACTTAATCCGCTGTTTTCTTTTCTTGCCTTTGGCACGCTTATCGCCAATTATCTTGGCTGTTTTTTAATCGGTATTTTGATCGCTTTACTTTGGCAATATCCGCAAGTTTCTAGCGAGTGGCGATTATTTTTGATCACTGGATTTTTAGGCAGCCTCACCACCTTTTCTTCTTTTTCCGCTGAAGTAGTGAATGATTTTTTAACGGAAAAATGGCTATCTGCGCTGGCAATTATTGTTTTGCATCTTGGCGGCAGTCTGCTGTTTACGCTGTTTGGCGTGCTGTTGTACCGTTATTGGAAATAAAGGCTTGCACCGCGCTTAAGGCTTCGGCGCGAATTTTATCCCGTTCAAATAAAATCTCGTGCTTGGCATTTTCCACCGTGATGAGTTGCCCTTTTGGCAAGCAGGCAACCAATTTTTCCAACTGTGCATTTTCTACGATCTTTTCTTTGCCAGCTTGCAAAACCAAAACAGGAATTTCAATGCGCGACAAAATTTTTTCCAGCCCTTTAATTGCGGTTAAACACAAATGCACCCAGCGGAACGTTGGCCCACCAAGGCTTAATTCAGGAAAATAACGATTAATACGGTTCATCCATTTCATTCTGGTTTTGCAAAAACTGAGTTCATTTTGATCGAGATTGGCGGGTTTATAGGCGCTCTTGCCAAACACATAGCGTTGCCCTTGCCCAAATAACATCATCAAATTAATAATCAGTTCATCGCGCAATAAATGCTTAGTTGGCAAGCCAAAAAATGGCGAAGAAAGCACCGCACTTTGAATATGATGATCATAGTTCGCTAAATAATAAGCCGAAATCAGTGAGCCTAAAGAATGAGCCAGCAGATATTGTTGCGAATAATCAGAATGCTGAGTGATCTGCTTGATGACCGCGTCCATATCCTCGCAGTAAAAGCGAAATTCATCAATGTAGCCTTTGTCTTTATCCGCCAATAGACGCTGCGAATAGCCCTGCCCACGGTGATCGAAAAGCAGCACATCATAACCCCATTGATAAAAATCATAAGCCAATTCCGACCATTTCAGCATATTCTCCGCCCGTCCATTAACTAAAATCATCAATTTTCGTAACGCACTTGGCGAGCTTTCCGCGTGCAAAAAATGGCGATAGGCAATTTGGCAACCCTGTTTACCCGTTAAATATTGGATAGGAAATTGATCCACAAAGGGCATTAATTGCTGCAATGCAAAGCGGCAAAAATGGGGTTCTCGGTGCGGTAAATTCATCTTTATCTCTCAGTTTTTTTCTCAAATCATTTTTATCATAAAGTAAAGGCGTTAGCAAAGATAGCATAAGCTCATAATAAACATTTGAGCAAAGCCCGTAAAACCAGTATCCTATGGCAATTTTTACTAATTGTTTTACTAATCAAAATAAGAGCCAATGCTAAATCAACAAATTTCCCAAATTATTGCCGCAGAGCTTGCGGTGCGTCCGCAGCAGATTTTAGCTGCCATTCAATTATTGGACGAAGGCAACACCATTCCTTTTATTGCGCGTTATCGTAAAGAAGTAACGGGCGGCTTAGATGACACCCAATTACGCCATTTTGAAACCCGCTTAATTTATTTGCGCGAGTTAGAAGATCGCCGTCAAACCATTTTGAAATCCATTGAAGAACAGGGCAAATTGACGGAGGAATTACGCGACCAAATCCAACAAACCCAAAGCAAAACTGAGCTGGAAGATTTGTATTTGCCGTACAAACCGAAACGCCGTACTAAAGGGCAAATAGCCATTGAAGCAGGGCTTGAGCCGTTGGCAGAAAGCCTTTGGAATGATCCAAGCCAAGATCCTGAAAGCGCAGCAAACGCTTATATTGATGCAGAAAAAGGCTTTGCTGATAGCAAAGCGGTACTAGACGGCGCGCGTTATATTTTAATGGAACGCTTCGCGGAAGATGCACAATTATTGGCGAAAGTGCGTCAGTATCTACAACAAAGTGCGGTGTTAATTTCTAAAGTTTTAGAAGGTAAAGAGCAGGAAGGGGAAAAATTCCAAGATTATTTTGATCACCAAGAGCTTTGGCATAATGTGCCTTCGCACCGTGCTTTAGCAATGTTCCGTGGACGTAATGAGGGCATTTTGCAGTTGAGCTTAAATGCTGATCCAGAACAGGAAGAAGGGGCACGTCAGAGTTATTGTGAAGAAATTATTCGCCAACATTTGGGCGTGCATTTCAATCAGCAACCCGCAGACAAATGGCGTGAGCAGGTGATTAGCTGGACGTGGCGAATTAAGATTTCGCTTCATTTGGAAACGGAATTAATGAGCCAGTTGCGTGAGAAAGCGGAAGAAGAAGCCATCAATGTTTTTGCTCGAAATCTCACCGCACTTTTAATGGCAGCTCCCGCGGGAGCGAAAAACACAATGGGCTTAGACCCAGGTTTGCGTACGGGGGTAAAAGTTGCTGTTGTGGATAATACAGGGAAATTACTAGCAACGGATACTATTTACCCACATACAGGACAAGCAGCTGCGGCAATGGCGAGCCTTTATCAATTAATCGAACGCCATAATGTGGAACTGATCGCCATTGGAAATGGCACAGCATCAAGAGAAACAGAACGCTTTGCCAAAGACGTATTAAAGCAAATCTCAGGACAAAAACCACAAACCGTGGTGGTGAGCGAAGCGGGTGCTTCTGTCTATTCTGCGTCAGAATTAGCGGCACAAGAATTTCCACAGCTTGATGTATCTTTGCGTGGTGCGGTGTCGATCGCACGGCGTTTGCAAGATCCGCTCGCGGAATTAGTGAAAATTGAGCCGAAAGCTATTGGTGTGGGGCAGTATCAGCACGATGTTAATCAAACCCAATTAGCACGCAAATTGGACGCGGTGGTGGAAGATTGTGTAAACGCCGTGGGCGTGGATCTCAATACAGCTTCTGTACCGCTACTTGCTCGCGTGGCAGGAATGACTAAAACGCTCGCACAAAATATCGTGCAATTTCGCGATGAAAATGGCCGTTTTGAAAACCGTGAAGAGCTGAAAAAAGTGTCCCGTTTAGGGCCAAAAGCCTTTGAACAATGTGCGGGCTTTATGCGTATTTCTGCGGGGCAAAATCCCCTTGATGCGTCAGGCGTTCACCCTGAAACCTATCCTGTGGTGGAAAAAATCTTGCAAGCCACGCAGCAATCTATCCAAGATTTAATGGGCAACGCCAGCGCCATTCGTCAGCTCGATCCAAAACAATTTATTGATGAACAATTTGGTTTGCCAACGGTGCAGGATATTTTCAAAGAGCTAGAAAAACCAGGGCGTGATCCGCGTGGTGAATTTAAAACTGCCACCTTTATGGACGGCGTGGAAGAAATCAGTGATTTGAAAGCAGGAATGATCCTTGAAGGCACGGTAACCAACGTAACCAACTTTGGTGCATTTGTGGATATTGGCGTTCATCAGGACGGGTTGGTGCATATTTCTTCCCTTTCCAATAAATTTGTGGAAGATCCGCACGATGTGGTGAAAACAGGGGATATTGTGAAAGTCAAAGTGTTGGAAGTGGACGTAGCGCGTAAGCGTATCGCGCTGACAATGCGTTTAGACGAACAACCTGTGGATAAATCACAAAATGGCGAAAAAAATCACCGCACTTTGACGGCGAAAAATCAGCGTAACGCACAAGCGCAGCGTAAGCCACAAAATAACAGCGCAATGGGCAATGCCTTTGCCGATGCGTTGAAAAATTGGAAAAAATAAAGGAAAAATTGAATGACAAAAAATACCTTTATTATTGGCTTTATGCTGTTTGCCATTTTTTTTGGGGCGGGGAATTTGATTTTTCCGCCTAAATTAGGCTTTGAAACAGGCACGGAATTTTTGCCGTCTATCTCAGGCTTTGTGCTAACTGGCGTGGGCTTGCCACTGCTTGGCATTATTGTTGGCGCGTTTTACCGCGGTGGTTATATGGCAGCGTTACGCCAAATTCACCCGTGGTTTTCTGTGTTATTTTTGGTGTCTATTTCCCTTGCGGTCGGGCCTTTTTTTGCTGGGCCGAGAACGGGGGCGATGTCTTATGAAATGGTGATGATCCCTTTTCTTAAAGAAGCAGATAGCCTTTCCCAACTGTTGTTCACGCTGGCTTATTTCGCACTTACTTTATGGCTGAGCCTAAATCCCTCCAAAATGGTGGAGCGTATAGGCTCTATTCTCACTCCGGTGTTATTGCTGGCGATTATTGCCTTAGTGGTCAAGGCAGGGCTAATGCTGGTGGGAAAAACGCCTTTGCCAATGCCAGCGGCAAGCCATACTTATTTCTTCAATGGGGCGATTAATGGCTATTTAACGATGGACGCATTGGCTTCCATCGCCTTTTCTACAATGGTGCTAGGGGCGATTAAATCCAGCGCAGTAAAAGCGGTTTCGTTACAAAAACAAACCATTTTTGCCGCAATGATCGCAGGGGTTGCCTTGGCATTTATTTATATTTCCCTTGGTTGGGTGGGCAATCATTTGATCATTTCCCCTGATGTGCTGGCGCAGTTACATCAAAATAAACAGGATCTTGGCACTTATATTTTAAACCACGTTACAGCAATGGCCTTTGGTGAGCTAGGGCGATTGGTGCTGAATATCATTGTGTCGCTGGCTTGTTTAACCACGGCGGTGGGGCTGTGTGCCTCGATCAGTAGCTATTTTGCACAACAATTCCCACGTTTTTCTTACCGCACTTACGCACTCCTATTTTGTTTGATTAGCTTTGTGATCGCCAATTTAGGGCTAAAAGAAGTGATCGGGCTTTCTTTGCCTGTGCTGATGATTTTATATCCCATCACCATTACGGTCATTTTGTTGTTATTAATTAATTTATTTTTGCCAATGCCGATTTTGGCTCATCGCTTAGCCATTGGTTTGGTAACCTTGGTGTCGATTTTATCCGTGTTGGGTTCAGGCAAAATGGATTTTCTCGAACAGCTTCCGCTTAAGCCTTATTCTATCGAATGGTTGCCTTTCGCCTTGGTGGGCTTGGTGGCAGGCTATTTACTGCACTGGCGTAAACGACAAGGGATTTTATCGATTATTCAAGAAAGCAAAGTAAAATAATTTATCCCAAAGAAAAGGATTGAGCTTGATGTTCAATCCTTTTTTATTTTAAAGTGCGGTGCTTTTTTCCGTATTTTTAGCCATAAAAAAAGCGGGTGAATTTTCACCCGCACTTTGGTTTTTGTTTTCTCTTATGGCATTAAGAGATTTGGGATAAAGGTAATAATTTGTGGGAAGATGGTGATAAGCACCAAGGTGGTAAACACAGGGATCAAGAACGGTAGCACCCCTTTGGTTACGGTACTTACTGGCATATTTCCCACACGGGCTACCACAAATAATGCCATTCCCATTGGTGGGGTTAAAATGCCCACCATCATATTTAACGTGGTCATCACGCCAAAGAAGACCAGATCAATGCCGAAATGCACCGCGATTGGGATTAGCATTGGTAGCACTAAGAATTGTAGCGCAAGGGCATCAATAAACATTCCTAAGAATAAGAGCAGCAAGTTGATCATAATTAGCACAGTGGTTGGGGTATCAGCTACTGCCATAAAGAGATCGGCAATGCGCATTGCCACTTGCTCACGCGCGATCATATCGCCGAAGAAGGTTACCGTCATCACCATTAGGGCGGTTACCCCTGTGATTGCCATTGCTTCCACACAGCTTTTGAATACCATTTTGAGCGTGAGTTCGCGGTACACAAACATTCCGACAATTATGGAATAAGAGGCAGCGATAATGGCGGCTTCTGTTGGGGTAAACAAGCCAGAGAAAATCCCACCAATAATCAGAATTGGGGTTAGAATTGCCCAAATAGCACTTTTGAATGCGGCGCAGCGTTGTTGTAACGTGGCTTTCTGCGTTTTTGGATAATGGCGTTTTTTAGCAACGAAATAGTTCATTGTCATCAACGCAATGGTGATTAGCACCCCTGGGATAAAGCCTGCCACAAAGAGTTTGGCAATAGATTCATTGGCGATTACACCGTAAATAATCATTGCAATACTTGGTGGCACAAGTGGCCCGATGATACAAGATGCCGCCGTGATGCCACCACAAATATCATCATCATAGCCCGCATCACGCATTGCTTTAATTTCAAGCTGACCTAAGCCCCCTGCATCAGCCAGCGCTGAGCCTGACATTCCAGAGAAAATCAAACTTGCGCCGATATTAACGTGTCCCATACCGCCAGAATAATGCCCTAACAAGGCTTTGGCGAAGTTGAAAATCCGTTCGGTTATGCCCCCTGTATTCATTAATATTCCCGTTAAAATAAAGAATGGTACAGAAAGCAATGGGAAACTGTTTAGACTATCTACTAGCTTAGAAGAGGCGGAATTCACAATATTCCAGCGTGTCATTGCAAAGTACAAAATGGTAACAATAAACAGCGACCAACCTACTGGCGTACCCAAAAACATAATTAACAACCATACTGCCAAACAGACATAAACCGCATTGCTACCTAGTTTTATATAGTTGCTGATACGCAAGGCTTTGAACCATTCTGGGTGCGTCATCAAAATACTAAACAGCACAATGCCGACGATGATGTAAAAAGTTGCAGGCAGAAAGCTAAGTTGGTTTTTGTAGTTTTCTGTTTGCGCTTGAAGAAAGCGAACCATCACCAGCATTGAGATAAAAGGCAGTGGCGCATAGAGCCATTTTTCTGAAATCTGCAAGGAAACAATTTCAAAGGTAGAATCAAGAAAAACTTTAAAGCCCAAATAGATAAACAAGAAAATACAAATAAAAATAATGAGTTGCACAAAAGAATTGATCACCTTACGCACCTTTTCAGGCATCAAATTGGTGAGGAAATCAATGTAAACGTGTTGTTGCGTGCGGGTTGCCATACTGATCCCAAACATTGCAACATAAATAAATAAGAGTTTTGCCAGATCCTCACTCCAGATAAACGGCGAATCAAAGATTTGGCGTGCGATAATTTGGGCGAGTAGAATCATAAAGATGAGTAAAAATAATACTCCACCGACCCATTCCTCTAATTTATTAAAATATTTCATACGAACTCCAGATCGTTAGCACATAAAGTGCGGTATGTTTTCTTTCTGTTTTTTGAAGAAAAGAAAGAGGAAATTTGTATTATTGTTCTTTTGGCTTTCTGAAGTAATATTTCAAAAAGGCAAAGGGAAAGTTTTCTTGTATAGAAAAAGCTTAAGAAAGGACATTCAGCTTTTTCCCTTTTAAAATACCGTGTCGGAATGGGGTTATCAATTTATTTTATGAAATTTTACTCCAATTTATGATCTAGATCTCACTTTTAAACTATTTTTCTTGTTTTTTATTTTGAGAGGTCTATTCTAGCACCAGCGAAAATCAACTTCTTTTCTAAAAAATATCTTGGAGTTCATATGTCAAAATTATCACATCAAGATGTGCTAAACCAGATTCGCTACGGGCTTATTGCCTCTTGCCAACCAGTTGATGACGGCCCTATGGATAAGCCTGAGATTGTGGCGGCAATGGCACAAGCCTCAGTGCAAGGAGGCGCGGCTGGATTGCGAATTGAAGGAGTCGAAAACTTAAAAGCCACGCGCCCTGTGGTGGATAAGCCGATTATTGGGATTGTAAAACGTGATTTGCCAGATAGCCCTGTGCGTATTACCCCGTTTTTGCAGGATATTGAAGATTTAGCAGCGGCTGGCGCAGACATTATTGCCGTAGACGGTACGCTGCGCACGCGTCCTGTATCCCTTGAAAGTGCGGTGAAAAAAATCAAAGAATTAGGCTGTTTGGCGATGGCCGATTGCTCGAATTTGGAAGAAGGGCTGTATTGCCAAAAACTCGGCTTTGATATTGTGGGCAGCACAATGTCGGGCTACACAGGCGGTGAAGTGCCTGATGAACCTGATTATCAGCTAGTAAAAGATCTCAAAGCCGCAGGCTGTTATGTGATGGCGGAAGGGCGTTACAACACCCCAGAACTGGCGAAAAAAGCCATTGAAATTGGCGCAGATGTGGTTACCGTGGGATCAGCACTCACTCGCTTAGAACATATTGTGAGCTGGTTTGCCTGTGCGGTGAAATCAGCAAAATCATAACTAAAACAAGGACGGCGTATGCGTTGTTTAGCATTAGATATTGGTGGCACAAAAATTGCCGCTGCATTGGTGGAAAATGGCGTGATTTCACAACGCCAGCAAATTAGCACCCCGCAAGATCAGTCTGCACAAGGAATGGAGCAGGCGTTAAAAACCTTAGTTACAGGCTATGCAGGGCAGTTTGATGCGGTGGCCGTGGCGTCCACAGGGATTATTAATCGTGGCGTGCTAACCGCATTAAATCCGAAAAATTTGGGCGGCCTTGCCAATTTTCCACTGAAAGCGTGTATTGCACGTTACACCGATAAGCCCATTGGCTTACTCAATGATGTGCAAGCTGCGGTCTGTGCGGAATATCAAGCACAAGATCAAAGTGCGGTGCAAAATTTCTTATTTATTACCGTATCCACAGGTGTGGGTGGTGGGATCATTTTAAATGGCGAATTAACCACCGGCGAGAACGGCATTGCTGGGCATATTGGCCATACCCTTGCTGATCCCAACGGGCCAATGTGTGGTTGTGGGCGTAAAGGTTGTGTGGAAGCCATTGCATCAGGACGAGCCATTGAAGCGGTGTCTTCACAATGGGCAGAACCTTGTTCACCAAAAGAAGTGTTTGAACGCTTTAGAAAAAATGACGAAAAAGCCACCGCACTTGTGCAACGTTCCGCGCAAGCTATTGCCAATTTAATTGCTGATATGGTGATTAGCCTAGATATTCAAAAAGTGGTGCTAGGCGGCAGCGTGGGCTTGGCGCAAGGTTATTTGCCTTTAGTACAACAATATTTACAGACAATGCCAGCGTTTTATCAATGCCCTGTTGAAGCGGCTCAATCTGGCGCTGATGCGGGCTTATTAGGTGCGGCTTATTGGCTAGAACAACAAGTAGCAAAACAATAAAAATCAAAGGAGTACAAAATGATTTTAGGCGATTTAACCCGTGATGATTTTGCCAGAGGTTTACCAATGGTGCTGGCAGAAATTTGTCATCAATTAAGAAGAATGGAGCTCACCAAATTAACCGTTGGCCGCCACGATCTCACCGATCAAATTTATATGAATGTGATGGAGTTTGACACCGCACCAAGCGACAGCAAACAAGCAGAACTTCACCATAAATACATTGATGTTCAACTGCTCATTAGCGGCAATGAAGTGATTGAATATGGCGTAAATGAGCCTGATCTCAGCACTTATAATGAATACAACGAAGCAGATGATTATCAACTTACGCCAGATATTCCAAACAAAAGTGCGGTGTTTTTAACGCCGAAAATGTTTGCCGTGTTTTTCCCTTATGAACCGCATAAACCTGGTTGTGTGGCAGGGGATACGCCAGAATTTATCAAAAAATTAGTGGTAAAAGTGCCAGTAGAATTAGTTAGTTAAGTTATAACAAGGAGGGTCTTATGGTAGCAACAACAGGCAATATTTTAGATACCATTGGGGCGTTGTATAACAGCTTAACGAAAACGGAGAAAAAAATTGCCACCACAATTTTGTCTTCGCCCCATTTACTGGGCCAATTTTCTTTGGCGGAGATTGCGCAGCAATTCGATGTCGGGGAAGCGACTTTTATTCGTTTCTGCCGCACCCTTGGTTTCAAAGGTTTTACCGATTTTAAATTACAGCTTTCCATTGAGCTTGCCACCAAAGAAAAACAGCCAAATTCTTTGCTAGATAGCGATATTAGTAAATCGGACGATCCGCAAAGTATCGCAGAAAAATTGCATAATTCCATTAATAATGTGATTAAAGAAACCATTAATTTACTTGATGTAAAACAGCTTGAACAAGTGGTGGTGGCAATGCGTCAGGCAAAACGCGTGTTTCTTTTTGGCGTGGGCTCATCAGGCATCACCGCAGAAGATACAAAACACAAATTAATGCGAATTGGTTTGCAGGTAGATGCAAGTAGCAACAATCATTTTATGTATATGCAAGCGTCATTAATGAATGAGGGCGATGTGGTAATTGGCATTAGCCATTCAGGCTATTCCAAAGAAACTATTCAGGCATTAAATGTTGCGAAGAAAAATGGCGCAACAACGGTGGCATTAACCCATAATTTACGTTCACCCATTACACAGGTTGCTGACTATGTGCTGATTAACGGACATAGACAAGGGCAACTACAAGGCGATTCTATCGGAACGAAAATTGCACAGCTTTTTGTCTTGGATTTAATCTATGCCTTGATTGTGCAAGCGGAAGAAAATAATGCAACGGAAATGAAACAAAAAACCGTAAACGTGATTTTAGAACAACGGATCAAATAAAATTAGCTTACTAGCTTAGGAGAAACAAATGAAAAACTTAAAAGGTATTTTTAGCGCCTTGCTTGTATCTTACAACGAAGACGGCTCAATCAATGAAAAAGGCTTGCGTGAAATTATTCGCTACAACATTGATAAAATGAAAGTGGACGGCTTGTATGTGGGCGGCAGCACAGGGGAAAACTTTATGATTTCCACTGCGGAGAAAAAAGAAATTTTCCGCATCGCCAAAGACGAAGCAAAAGACCAAGTGGCACTGATTGCACAAGTAGGCAGCGTAAATTTACACGAGGCCGTGGAATTAGGTAAATACGCCACCGAACTTGGTTACGACAGCCTTTCAGCGGTAACCCCGTTCTACTACAAATTTAGCTTTGCAGAGATTAAACATTATTACGACACCATTATTGCCGAAACAGGCAATAATATGATCGTCTATTCCATTCCATTCTTAACCGGTGTGAATATTGGCGTAGAGCAATTTGGCGAACTTTACAAAAATCCGAAAGTGTTAGGCGTAAAATTCACCGCAGGTGATTTCTATTTGTTAGAACGCTTGAAAAGAGCTTACCCTGATCACCTTGTATGGGCAGGTTTTGATGAAATGATGCTACCAGCCGCTGCCCTTGGTGTGGACGGTGCAATTGGTAGTACGTTCAACGTCAATGGTATCCGCGCAAGACAAATTTTTGAGCTTACCCAAGCAGGCAAACTTGCTGAAGCCCGCGAAATTCAACACGTTACCAATGATCTCATCGAAGGCATTTTGGCAAACGGCTTGTATCTCACCATTAAAGAATTGCTTAAACTTGAAGGCGTGGACGCAGGCTACTGCCGCGAACCAATGACCGCCAAAGCCACCGCACAGCAAATTGCCGTGGCGAAAGAGTTGAAGGCGAAGTATTTATCTTAAATTGTATAAGATGAATTAAGACATTTCCAAAATTAAACTAATTTAAAGGCTGAGTGCGATATAGGATTCAGCCTTTAGTTTATTCATCGTAAAACATCTGCAGCTTAATCAGTGAGATTAAAGTTTCGTTTTGGCTGCAGATGATTTATATGCCTATTTCATTATTCATAATGAAAACGAAATTCTTGCACTAAGTCGGCGCTCAGGCTTTTGGCGACAGGGCAGGTGTGGGCTGCATTTTCCAAGATTGAGCGTGCGTTGTCATCTAATGCTTTGCTTAAGTAAAAATCTAAGGTAACGCGTGCAACACGGCGTGGATTGAGCGCCATTTCTTTTTGTACTTCAATGCGAGTGCCAGTTAAGTCTAATCCAAGTTTATTGGCGTGGATTCCCATTATAGTCATTGCGCAAGCACCAAGTGAAGCTGCAAGTAGATCAGTTGGGGAGAAGGCTTCACCTTTGCCGTTGTTATCAACGGGAGCATCGGTTGATATGGTATTGCCACTTTGTAGATGAGTGAGATCGTTGTGCAAATTGCCTGTGTAACGAATGGTTGAGATGTGTGCCATAAATGCTCCTTATATATAAATGAAGAATGGAATTTTAGATTAAGCTGAAAAATGCGGTTCGGCAAGTAAAAATAAAGAAAATCTATGAGATAAAGTGCGGTGTAATTTTATAAAATTTTTAGCTATCTAGCAGTCTTAATGTCTAGATTGTTATTTCGGCGATTTTTCTTTAAAATAAACACAATTTTTGTGGAGATTTAAGGTGGCGTTATGGCAAATTGGGACGGTAAATATATTAGCCCTTATGCAGAGCACGGTAAGAAGAGTGAGCAAGTAAAGAAGATTACTGTATCTATTCCAATTAAGGTGCTGGAAATTTTAACCAATGAGCGGACAAGACGTCAGCTCAAAAATTTACGCCACGCAACAAATAGTGAGTTATTGTGTGAGGCATTTTTACACGCATTTACAGGGCAGCCATTACCGACCGATGAGGATTTACTAAAAGAACGCCACGATGAAATTCCTGAGCAGGCAAAAGAAATTATGCGTGAACTAGGGATTAATCCTGAGAAGTGGGAATACTAAATTTCAGATTTTGTTGAGAAATTGGTTGCAATTCCTAGCTGAGCTAAGTATAATCCATAAGCTTTCTTAGAAAGCCCTTTGATGTAATCATTTATTAAAGGCGTGTTACAGATTTTGTAATACATAAAATGTTCCCGATTGGGGGACTATAATATTAGGTTACTGCACTTCCCTTTCAATGAAGTTTATGAAAGGTGATGGTGTCAGTTTTATTTTAGCTAAAAATTATTGGAGCTCTGGTCTAATGCAGAACCAAAGAATCCGTATCCGCTTAAAAGCCTTTGATCATCGTTTGATTGATCAATCTACAGCGGAGATCGTAGAAACAGCTAAACGTACTGGCGCACAAGTTCGTGGTCCAATTCCTTTACCAACGCGTAAAGAACGTTTTACCGTGTTGATTTCTCCACACGTTAATAAAGACGCTCGTGACCAATACGAAATTCGTACACACAAACGTTTAGTAGATATCGTAGAACCAACAGAAAAAACTGTTGATGCATTAATGCGTTTAGATTTGGCTGCCGGCGTTGACGTGCAGATCAGCCTAGGTTAATTAAGAGGTTATGACAATGATTGGTTTAGTCGGTCGTAAAGTTGGTATGACTCGTATCTTCAATGAAGATGGTGTGTCTGTACCAGTTACTGTTATCGAAATCCAAGCAAACCGTGTAACTCAAGTTAAAACTCTTGAAAACGATGGCTATACTGCAATTCAAGTTACTACTGGTTCTAAAAAAGCGAGCCGTGTAACTAAGCCTGAAGCAGGCCATTTCGTGAAAGCAGGTGTTGAAGCTGGTCGCGGTTTATGGGAATTTCGTACAACTGAAGGTGAAGAATTCACTTTAGGTCAAGAAATTAATGTTGACATCTTTGCAGATGTTAAAAAAGTTGATGTTACTGGTACATCTAAAGGTAAAGGTTTCCAAGGTGGTGTTAAACGTTGGAATTTCCGTACTCAAGATGCAAGCCACGGTAACTCTTTATCACATCGTGTACTTGGTTCTATTGGTCAAAACCAAACTCCAGGTCGTGTGTTTAAAGGTAAAAAAATGGCTGGACACTTAGGTGCTGAGCGTGTAACCGTTCAATCACTTGAAGTTGTTCGTGTAGATGCTGAGCGTAATTTATTATTAGTTAAAGGTTCTGTGCCTGGTGCAACTAATAGTGATGTTATCGTTAAACCAGCAGTTAAAGCATAAGTCTAGGAGATAGAGATGGAATTACAAGTTGTAGGTGCAAACGCACTAACTGTTTCTGAAACTACCTTCGGACGTGAGTTTAATGAAGCGTTAATCCACCAAGTAGTTGTTGCTTATGCAGCAGGTGCTCGTCAAGGTTCTCGCGCACAAAAAACTCGTGCTGAAGTGTCTGGTTCAGGTAAAAAACCTTGGCGTCAAAAAGGTACAGGTCGCGCTCGCGCTGGTGATGTGAAATCACCAATTTGGCGTTCAGGTGGTGTAACTTTCGCAGCGAAACCACAAGATCACAGCCAAAAAGTGAACAAAAAAATGTACCGTGGTGCAATCAAAAGCATTCTATCTGAGCTTGTTCGTCAAGATCGTTTAGTTGTTGTTGAAAAATTCGAAATCGATGCACCAAAAACTAAAGCCTTAGTTCAAAAATTAAAAGATATGGCGTTAACTGACGCTCTTATCATCACTGCAAACTTAGATGAGAATTTATTCTTAGCAGCGCGTAACTTATACAAAGTAGATGTACGTGATGTTCAAGGTATTGATCCAGTAAGTTTAATCGCTTTTGATAAAGTGGTTTTAACTGTTGATGCAGTGAAACAAATTGAGGAGATGTTAGCATGATTCAACAAGAACGTTTGCTAAAAGTGTTAAAAGCACCTCACGTCTCTGAGAAAGCAACAAATAACGCTGAGAAGTCAAACACCATCGTTTTCAAAGTCGCTTTAGATGCCAACAAAGCAGAGATTGCAAAAGCTGTTGCAGAATTATTTGAAGTGAAAGTAGATTCTGTTCGTACTGTTGTAGTTAAAGGTAAAACTAAACGTCGTGGTACGAAGATGGGACATCGCAGTGACTGGAAAAAAGCTTATGTAACTCTTCAAGAAGGTCAATCACTTGACTTCGTTGAAGGTGCAGAGTAATTACGGAGGAGAAAGAAATAAATGGCTATCGTAAAATGTAAGCCGACCTCCGCTGGTCGTCGTCACGTTGTTAAAATCGTAAACCCTGAATTACATAAAGGGAAACCTTACGCACCATTATTAGATAGCAAATCTAAAACTGGTGGCCGTAATAATTTAGGACGTATTACTACTCGCCATATCGGTGGTGGTCATAAACAACATTACCGTTTAATCGATTTCAAACGTAACAAGTTAGATATCCCAGCGGTTGTTGAGCGTCTTGAATATGATCCAAATCGCAGTGCAAATATTGCTTTAGTGCTTTATAAAGATGGTGAACGCCGTTATATCTTAGCACCTAAAGGTTTAAGCGCAGGCGATCAAATCCAAGCAGGCGTAAACGCACCTATTAAAGTTGGTAACTCATTACCAATGCGTAATATCCCTGTTGGTTCAACTGTACATAACGTTGAATTAAAACCTGGCAAAGGCGGACAAATTGCTCGTTCTGCAGGTAGCTATGTACAAATTATTGCGCGTGAAGGTAACTATGTTACTTTACGTCTTCGCTCAGGTGAAATGCGTAAAGTATTAGCTGAATGTTCTGCAACCATCGGTGAAGTGGGCAATTCAGAGCATATGCTTCGCGTTCTTGGTAAAGCTGGTGCTAACCGCTGGAGAGGCGTTCGCCCAACAGTTCGTGGTACAGCAATGAACCCTGTTGATCACCCTCACGGTGGTGGTGAAGGTCGTAACTTCGGTAAACATCCTGTTACTCCTTGGGGCGTTCAAACCAAAGGTAAGAAAACTCGCCATAACAAACGTACTGATAAATACATCGTACGTCGTCGTGGTAAATAATTTTTTAATCAATTAAAGAGGATAAGCCATGCCACGTTCTCTCAAGAAAGGTCCTTTCCTTGACCTACACTTGTTGAAGAAGGTAGAGAAGGCGGTGGAAAGCGGGGATAAAAAACCAATTAAAACTTGGTCCCGTCGTTCAATGATCATTCCTTCAATGATCGGATTGACCATCGCAGTCCATAATGGTCGTCAGCACGTTCCAGTTTATGTATCGGACGAAATGATTGGTCATAAACTCGGTGAATTTGCACCGACTCGTACTTACCGCGGACACGCTGCGGATAAGAAAGCTAAGAAGTAAGGGGTAAAAGATGGAAACTATAGCTAAACATCGTTACGCTCGCACTTCAGCGCAAAAAGCTCGCTTAGTTGCGGATTTAATCCGTGGCAAAAAAGTAGATCAAGCGTTAGAAATTTTAACTTTCACTAACAAAAAAGCGGCATCGCTAGTTAAGAAAGTGCTTGAGTCTGCAATCGCTAATGCTGAGCATAATGATGGTGCAGATATCGATGATCTTAAAGTGACTAAGATTTTCGTAGATGAAGGTCCTAGTATGAAACGTGTTATGCCACGTGCTAAAGGTCGTGCAGATCGTATTTTAAAACGTACAAGCCACATCACAGTGGTTGTGTCAGATCGTTAATTTAGTAGAGGAATAGCAATGGGTCAAAAAGTCCATCCAAATGGTATTCGCCTAGGTATTGTTAAGCCTTGGAGCTCTACTTGGTTTGCGAATACACAAGATTTCGCATCTAACTTAGATGGCGATTTCAAAGTGCGTCAATTCTTAAATAAAGAATTAGCGAATGCTTCCGTTTCACGCATCACTATTGAGCGTCCAGCGAAAAGTATTCGTGTAACAATTCACACAGCTCGTCCAGGTATCGTAATCGGTAAAAAAGGCGAAGATGTTGAAAAATTACGTAACGCTGTTGCGGCAATCGCAGGTGTTCCAGCACAAATCAACATCGCTGAAGTGAAAAAACCTGAATTAGATGCAAAATTAGTTGCTGATAGCATCGCTTCACAACTTGAACGCCGTGTAATGTTCCGCCGTGCAATGAAACGTGCAGTACAAAACGCAATGCGTTTAGGTGCTAAAGGTATCAAAGTTGAAGTAAGCGGTCGTTTAGGTGGTGCAGAGATTGCTCGTTCAGAGTGGTATCGTGAAGGTCGTGTACCATTACATACACTGCGTGCGGACATCGATTATAACACTGCAGAAGCTCACACAACATACGGCGTAATCGGCGTTAAAGTGTGGATCTTCAAAGGTGAGATTCTTGGTGGAATGGCTGCAATTGAACAACAACCAGAACAACAACCTACCACGCCTAAAAAGCCACGTGGTAAAGGTCGTAAGTAAGGAGAATTGCTAAATGTTGCAACCAAAACGTACAAAATTCCGTAAAGTCCAAAAAGGTCGTAACCGTGGAATTGCAGGTGGTACAGAAGTTAGCTTCGGTACCTTCGGTTTGAAAGCAGTTGGTCGTGGTCGTTTAACTGCTCGCCAAATTGAGGCAGCACGTCGTGCGATGACTCGTGCGATTAAACGTCAAGGTAAAATCTGGATCCGTGTGTTCCCAGATAAACCAATTACTGAAAAACCATTAGAAGTCCGTATGGGTAAAGGTAAAGGTAACGTTGAATACTGGGTAGCTTTAATCCAGCCGGGTAAAGTACTTTATGAAATGGATGGTGTGTCTGAAGAATTAGCAAGAAACGCATTTGCACTTGCAGCAGCGAAATTGCCAATCAAGACCACATTCGTAACTAAAACGGTGATGTAATGAAAGCTCAAGAACTACGTACAAAAACTGTTGAAGAGCTGAATGCTGAATTGGTTAACTTGTTAGGTGAGCAATTCAAATTGCGTATGCAAGCAGCCACCGGTCAGCTTCAACAAACCCATCAGTTAAAACAAGTGCGTCGCAGTATTGCACAAGTGAAAACTGTATTAACCGAGAAGGCGGGTGAGTAATGACTGATAATATTCGTACCGTGCAAGGTCGTGTAATTAGCGACAAAATGGATAAATCATTCACAGTTGCGATTGAACGCAAAGTGAAACACCCACTTTATGGTAAATTTATCCGCCGCACAACAAAATTACACGTGCACGATGAAAACAACGAAGCGAAATTAGGTGATGTAGTAGAAGTTCGCGAATGTCGCCCAATTTCAAAAACTAAGTCTTGGACTTTAGTTCGCGTTGTAGAAAAAGCAGTAATCTAATTTATTAGTTATCGCTTTAAATAAAACAATAGCCAATGGTGTATGCCATTGGCTTTTTTATTATAGAAGGCTCGTATAGCTGATAATAAGATTTGCAGAGGCTACAAGCGAATATAAAGTTCGATTTGAAAGATTTTGTTTAAGAGAAATAGAGTGGGGTTTTACAGGATAAAAACCAAAGTTTTACTTTCATTCCAAAGTTATAGCCCAAATAGGCCGTTACACGGAATTTGGAATGAGATTACTTGGATTGATGGAGCGGAACAATCTGCTCAGCATTTAGTTACGCTGACAATGTTAAACTTTATGGCACAAAATTCGCACAACACTAGATATAAAAAATCTCATCAATTACTAAGTAACTGATGAGATTAGTAAATCTGGTGGAGATAATCGGGATCGAACCGACGACCTCTTGAATGCCATTCAAGCGCTCTCCCAACTGAGCTATATCCCCGTAAATATGTCGCTTATAATAATTAGCGGAATGAACGCTGTCAATATTAAATTCACTGCATTCATTCGCTAGCTTAAATATTAAGCGCTTTATATTAGGCGTTTTGTGCCTTGATGAAATAAATCGCTTTTTGAATGCGGGCGAGGGAGCGATCACGTCCGATGCCAACTAGGGTAACGTCCATAGATGGAGATTGTCCTGCGCCTGTTACGGCAACACGCAATGGCATACCTACTTTGCCCATTCCTACGCCGAGTTCTTCCGCTGTTTGTTCAATGGCTTGGTGAATTGGCTCAGCCATCCATTGAGAAAGTGCGGTCAATTTTTCTTTGACTTTTTCAAGTGCTTCAATCGCTCCAGATTTAAAGTGTTTTTTCACCGCACTTTCGTCAAAATGATCAAAATCTTCAAAGAAGTAACGGCTTGCAGCTGCCATTTCTTTTAAGGTCTTACAGCGCTCACCGAGCATAATAACAATCTCGCTTAATGCTGGCCCATTGTTGGTATCAATGCCTTGGTGTTGATAATACCAAGCAAGGTGTTTAGCCACATATTCAGGCGGCAATTCACGAATATAATGATGGTTTAACCATAACAATTTTTCTGTGTTAAATGCGCTGGCAGATTTGCTTACCTGAGTTAATTCAAACAACTTGATCATTTCTTCTACGGAGAAAATCTCTTGGTCGCCGTGTCCCCAGCCTAAACGTACTAAATAGTTAAGTAAAGCTTCAGGGAGAAACCCATCATCGCGATATTGCATTACGCTCACTGCACCGTGGCGTTTAGACAATTTCTGTCCGTCATCACCTAGGATCATTGAAACGTGTGCATAGGTTGGAATTGGCGCATTTAACGCCTTCAAAATATTAATTTGACGTGGGGTATTATTGATATGATCTTCACCGCGTACAACGTGTGTAATGCCCATATCCCAGTCATCAATCACCACGCAGAAGTTATATGTTGGTGAACCATCAGTGCGGCGGATAATTAAATCATCAAGCTCACTGTTGCTGATCTCAATGCGTCCGCGCACTGCATCATCAAATACTACTGAACCTTCTTGTGGGTTTTTGAAACGCACAACGTGAGGAGCATCTGGATTCTCAGGTGCGTGATGTAAGCAATAGCCATCATAACGTGGTTTTTCTTTATTTTTTTCTTGCTCATTGCGTAAATTTTCTAAACGCTCTTTGGAACAATAACAACGATAAGCCAAGCCCTGTTCAAGCATTTGATCAATCACTTGATTATAACGGTCAAAACGTTTCGTTTGGTAATAAGGGCCGTGATTCCAAGCTAAGTTAAGCCATTCCATTCCTTCTAAAATCGCTTGCGTGGCTTCTGGTGTAGAACGTTCTAAATCAGTATCTTCAATGCGTAATACAAATTCACCTTGGTTATGTTTTGCAAATAGCCAAGAATATAATGCGGTTCTTGCACCGCCTACGTGCAAATAGCCTGTTGGGCTAGGTGCAAAGCGAGTACGAACTTTCACGGATGGATCTAAATTAAATAGCGGTTCTGCTTTCATTTTATTTATAACCTTTGTTTACAGTAAAATTAAATCGGCGATATTGTACTATGAGTTCATCTAATTCACGATAAAAAAAGCAAGTTTATGTTTATTTTTACAACACTTAAACAAAAATATGCAAAAACTTATTGACTGTGTCTTGAGAACACTTATAATGCCAACCCACAAGACAAGGGCGATTAGCTCAGTTGGGAGAGCACCTCCCTTACAAGGAGGGGGTCACTGGTTCGAGACCGGTATCGCCCACCACTTTTTTAAGGACTTGTGTTGTAATGCTTAAACTAACGTGGGCGATTAGCTCAGTTGGGAGAGCACCTCCCTTACAAGGAGGGGGTCACTGGTTCGAGACCGGTATCGCCCACCACGCTAGTTTAAGTTCCCAGTTTAACTTTTCATGAAGTTAAATCCGATAGCTAGAAATAGCATTCTGTCGGGCGATTAGCTCAGTTGGGAGAGCACCTCCCTTACAAGGAGGGGGTCACTGGTTCGAGACCGGTATCGCCCACCACTTTTTTCTTATCACTTTATTCAAATTCAAATAATTTTAATCTATAAGTTTTTGTCTATTATCACGCATAATGAGATATAGCGTTGATTTTCATAAACAAAAAAGGCTGATCCCAATATCATATTGAAATCAACCTTTGTATCAAGTGTTATGAAGCGTTACTTAGTTATTCAATAACCAATTTTTTGCCATCATAACTCATTGTTTGAACCGAGGTAAGGGCTTTTCCTCCTTGGCCCTCACCACCGATTAGTAACACTTTATTATCGTAGCTTACACCTACTCCATAACCGATAGGCTCTGGTAAGTTACCGATAATTTTCCAAGTGCCTTTTTTGGCATTTAGTGCATAAACATCACTATGCCAAGTTTTTTTCAACCCACCAGTGCGGTGTGCATCGTTAATGCCATTTTTATAGTTGGCTCTTGCACCAGGGAAGTTTGCACCACCAGTTACAATATAGTTACCATTGGTGTAGCCACCCATTGCACCCGCAATACCTTCTTGTAGTTTTTGACCTTTCGGTGCAGGTAAATCACCTAATTTTTTCCAAGTGATACCATTTTTACCGATTGTACCAAGTTCCGTGGTTTGGGTACGCAATCCTGCTTTTACTTCACCATTTACAACAAGAAGTTTGTTATCCTTAATTGCTACAGCTGCCCCTGCTCGTCCTGAGTATGGGAAAATGCCTTCGTTACGCCAAGTATTGGTGGCTGGCTCATAGCTGACAATTTCTGGTGAGAAGAAGAAATCCTGCACGCGTAAATTGAAATAAGGATCAAAAATGGCTTTTTCTTTGTCTTTATCGCCACCAGCGGCTGCGATGTCTTGGAAAAGTCCGTTCCAAATTTCTTGGTTAATTCCGCCTACAAAATAAATTTTACCATTCGTTTCTGCCACACTTGCCCCCACAGCTGAACGTGGTGAACGAGTTTGCAATTTTGTCCAAGTGTTTGTTTCTGGATCATAGCGATAAGCATCATTGATGACTTGATTTTTCGCTACATCGGTATCTTGGAAACCGCCGAACACATAGAGTTTACCATCTACGCCAGCAGAAACAGGCTGATTGCGTTTTCCACCAGGGAAAGCAGGCAATTCTTGCCATTTAGCATCTTTCTCTTTTAAGTTAAGAGAATAGAATTTATCTCCACCCGTTCCTAAACCTACATAAACGGTATCGCCAATTAATGCCCCTGTTCCGCTTTTAATCCCTACAGGCAAATCAGGGTATTGGCTTGCTTGTGCAGCAAAGGCTGTCATTGCAATGGCAGCAAATAATGCACTGTGTAATGCTGTTTTTTTCATATTGACCTCTTGTCGTTAAGGTTATTGCTTAATAGATTGAGTAAGCAAACCGCTTATTTAGCTAACTCAGAGATTTCTTCTACAGCTTGTTTTCCAACTTCACCATTCTTTTTCAAGTATTCATCGTAGTATGGTTGTAATGCCGCTTTGAACGGTGCAAGATCAGGTTTTGTTACCGTTACGCCTTTTTCTTGGAAGAAAGCGATTAACTCATTTTCGCCGTCCACAAATAATTTTGTGTGATAATCTGCAGCTTTAAGTGCGGCTTCTTTTACCACTGTTTTTAAATCATCTGGCAATTCATCAAGGGTTTCATTACTGATCAAATAAAGTTGGTCATTTAAAATGTGGTTGGTTAACGCTAAGTATTTTTGTACTTCATAGAATTTTTGCGCTTGAATGGTTGGCAATGGGTTTTCTTGGCCATCTACCGCATTGGTTTGTAACGCAAGATACACTTCAGAGAACGCCATTGGTGTTGGGGTTGCGCCTACATATTTAGCGAAAGCAAGGTTAGTCGCCGCATTTGGCACACGAAGTTTCAAGCCTTTCATATCCGCAATGCTGTTAATTGGACGGTTTGAGGTGGTTTGGCGAGTCCCGTTATAACCGATAGAAAGCACGCTCACACCTAACTCTTTATTGATTTTAGCGAATAAGTTTTTACCAAAGTTGGTTTCTAACACGGCTTTTTTCGCCACATCAAAATCTTTTAACATATAAGGCAGTGCAAACACTTCCGCTTCTGGATAGAAAATTTGGAAACGGGCAGATTCTGCAAGGGTGAAGTCTAATGCACCATCTTTAAGCTGTTTTAACATTACGCGGTCATCACCAAGCTGAGCGCTCGGGAAAATGGCAATTTCAATTTTACCCTGAGATTTATCTTTCACTTCTTTCGCGAAAAACTCAACCGCTTTATATTCGTTTGAGCTTGTTCCCGCAACCATACCGAATTTTAAATCATAATCTGCGGCAAAAACGGAAGTAGATAAACCCACGCATAATGTTGCAAGAGCAAGTTTTGTTAATTTCATTGCAATTCTCCTATTCTTTATTAGCACAATAAAATAATGTATTGACGTTGGATTACCCTTATCAATGCGCATATCATAAATGAAGTAAAATTTCATTACTGAGAGCTATATCACAAATTTGAAAAAAGATAACAAAAAATCATCAATAATCTTTTTCTATTGAAAATACTAGGCTTTTGCAAGTGAATAAAAATATACAAATGAAATAACACTCCATTTGTTAGTAGATGTTTTTTATCAAAATATAAAGGGAAAAAGTGCGGTATTTTTTAGAAAAATTTACAAAAAAAGCCCCGCACTTTGCAGAACGGGGCTAAGGTTTAAAAAGAGAAACTATTGCAATAAGGAAATATCCGCCACTTGTAAGAATAATCCTTGCAGAGTTTTCAGAATGGCTAAACGATTTTGACGAAGTTGTGGATCTTCCACGTTTACCATCACTTTCTCAAAGAAATTATCCACCGGTTGGCGTAAGTTGGCGAGTTTATCCAACACCGCCACATAGTCCCCTTTGGCAATCAGCGGCTGCACTTCGCTTTGTAACGCTAGCACGCTTTCCGCCAAGGCTTTTTCTTCAGGCTCGACACAACGATCTAAATGGATCTCACCAATCTCGTCTTCTGCTTTGGCTAAAATATTGCTTACACGCTTATTCGCAGCGGCTAAGGCTTCTGCTGCATCAAGGGTACGGAAATGTGCCACCGCACGCACACGCGCATCAAAATCAGCTGGGCGAGTAGGGCGGCGAGCCTGCACCGCTTGAATGACATCTACCGCAATGCCTTCTTCTTGATACCACGCACGGAAGCGGCCAAGCATAAAGTCCACTACATCATCAACCACATTGCTGTTTGTTAATTTATCGCCAAAAAGTGCGGTGGATTTTTTCACTAAATCCGTTAAATCAAGTGGCAATTTTTTCTCTACGATGATACGCAACACACCTAATGCAGCACGGCGTAAAGCAAACGGATCTTTATCCCCTTTCGGGTGCTGACCAATACCAAAAATCCCGGTCAAGGTGTCTAATTTATCCGCCAATGCCACTGCACAAGCCACAAGAGAATGTGGAAGTTCATCACCAGCGAAACGCGGCATATATTGTTCATTTAACGCCACCGCCACTTCTTCATCTTCCCCATCGTGGCGTGCATAGTGCATACCCATCACGCCTTGCGTATCCGTGAATTCAAACACCATATTGGTCATTAAATCACATTTTGATAACAAGCCTGCACGCTCTGCTTTTGCCACGTCCGCCCCAATTTGTGCCGCAATTTCACCACTGAGCTTTTCAATACGCTCGGTTTTATCAAACAATGTGCCGAGTTGTTGCTGGAATAACACAGTTTTGAGGCGTGGCAAGTTGTCTTCTAAACGCTGTTTTAAATCGGTTTTGAAGAAAAATTCTGCGTCCGTTAAACGTGGACGCACCACTTTTTCGTTTCCTTCAATAATCGCCGTTGGATCTTGCGGATTAATATTGGATACGAAAATAAAGTGCGGTAATAATTTTCCGTTTTTATCGTAAATCGGGAAATATTTTTGGTCGCCTTTCATTGTGTAAACTAAGGCTTCCGCAGGCACAGCAAGGAAACGCTCTTCAAATTTTGCCGTTAGCACATTTGGAAACTCCACCAATGCGGTAACTTCATCAAGCAGATTTTCTTCAATATCCGCCACACCGCCAAGTGCGGTGGCTTTTTGTTGAGAATTTTCCAAAATAATCGCTTTACGGCGTTCAAAATCGGCAATCACGCTGCCTTTTTGCTCCAAAATTTCAGGATATTGATCCGCATTATCAATGCTAAATTCTTGTTCGCCTAAGAAACGATGTCCACGAATGGTTTTACCACTGGCTACGCCAAGAATTTCACCTTCGATCAGCTCATCACCAAATAACAGGGTTACCGTATGCACAGGGCGGACGAATTGCTCGCTTTTATCACTCCAACGCATTGTTTTTGGAATTGGCAATTTCGCCAGGGCATTGCTGATAATGCCTAACAGAAGATTCTTAGTCGGCTGCCCCTCGATCACCGCACGATGCACCAGCCATTCGCCTTTGTCCGTTGCCAAACGCTCCGCTTGATCGACGCTGATACCACAGCCTCTCGCCCAACCCTCTGCCGCTTTGGTTGGCTTGCCCTCCGCGTCAAACGCCGCTGAAACCGCAGGTCCACGTTTTTCCACTTCTTTGCTCGGTTGTGCTTCCGCCAACCCCAACACTTTCACCGCCAAACGGCGAGGGCTAGCAAACCATTCAACCGCATCAAACGCCAAACCCGCTTGAGTAAGCTCTTGCTCTACGTTGTCTTTAAATGCCACCGCTAATTTTTTCAGAGCCTTCGGTGGTAGCTCTTCAGTGCCGATCTCGGCGAGGAAGTTTTTTGTCATTTTGGTTTTCTCTTTTTAAATATATCTGGTATGGGACAAATCTCCCCTAACCCCTCTTTACTAAAGAGGGGGATTTTTCTTTAGTAAAAACGGTTTGTGAACTATTCCACATATTTTCAACATTGTATATTCCAAGTTTTATTCTCTTTATTCTAACTAATCAGTCCCCCTCTTTAGTAAAGAGGGGCTAGGGGAGATTTGTACTTGTTCTAAAAATAAATAAATCTGCTCTACGACAGCCTCAATCTCATAATAAATTTCATCATTACTGAACCGCATCACTGTAAAACCTAGAGATCTTAGTTCATCATCTCTTTGTCGATCTTTTTCTTGATACTCTGGCTCATAATGATGAGAACCATCTAGTTCAATAATCAGTTTTGCCTTTGCACAATAAAAATCTACGATATAATTTAGCAATGGCTTTTGACGATTAAAGCGAAAGCCTAATAACTGATCTCTATTAATCCGTTGCCATAATTTACTTTCAGCATCAGTCTGATTTGAACGTAATTTCTGTGAAAGTTCCTTTAAATTCTTAGAGTAAGGCTGCATTCTAACTAAAATCTACTATTTCAAAAATATTCTATTAGCTAACAATATATTATTTAGCAAACCGTTCTTTCGCTCGTGATACCGCCAAATGCAATCGCTGCTCTAATATTTCTTTACTCGGCAACACCGTCATATATTCAGCGATATGAATATCCGAATGGTTTAAATCTAATAATTCAACTTGCTCTTGCTTTTTAGACGTACATAAAATAATACCTAAGGGTGGATTTTCCCCTTCTTCTTGCTCATATTTCGCAAGCCACGCTAGATAAAGTTCCATTTGGCTTTTGTGTGAATGTTTAAATGCTTCGGTTTTTAATTCAATGGCGATTAAACGTTTTAATTTACGGTTGTAAAGTAGTAAATCAATATAAAAATCATCATTATCAATTTGAATTCGTTTCTGCCGAGCAATAAAAGTGAAACCCGCTCCCAATTCTAAAAGAAATTGCTCAACTTCTCTTAAAATTGCATCTTCAAGATCTTTTTCTAAATAACGATCATTAAGTTCTAAAAAATCCAAAATATAAGGATCTTTTAAGATCATTGATTGATTATATTCGCCCTTTTCTCGCAATAAAGTTAATTCTTGGCTAATGGTTTCATCAGGCTTTTTCGAGATTGCGGTGCGTTCAAACAGCAATGAGCCAATACGATTATCAAGCGTTCTTACCGACCATCTTTCTTGTGCTGCCATCGTGGTATAAAAATCTCGTTTTATTGGATCATCAACCGCAATAATCAATTTAAAATGTGACCAGCTTAATTGTGCACACAGTGTGTTCACAATTTTGGGATCAGGAAAAGCGGCAGCAAACTGCATTAAATAACTAAGATGTCTTTTACCCCAACCCTTCCCCAATTGCTCTGTTAGGCTTTTAGACAAATTCTTAATCACTTCTTTACCATATTCCGCCCGTTCATTATTGAGAATATGCTGATTAATCCGCTGTCCAATATGCCAATAAAGCAAGGTAAGTTCTGCATTCACCGTTACAGCAACGCGTTGCTTGCTGTTTTGAATTAATTGGCTAATTTCGCCGACTAATTGGTGTTCATTAATTGCAATGTGTTTTTCTTTTTCCATTTAATGCAAAACTCCTGCAAAACCTACCGCACTTTTTATTTAAAAATATCAGCCAATTTATCCACATCTAACACAAGGCTATCATTATTCAATAGCAAGGCTGGAATCCCAATAGATCCGCGCGCTTTCACAGCTTCAAACTCTGCACGGCTATCACGCAAAGCAAGGAAGCGTTTGAGATTGCCTAATGATGATTGAATTTCTACTGGCTCATATTGCACGCCTAATTCTTGCAAGCGCGCCACAAAAGGCGCGGTATCAGGACAAGTTTCGGCGAAAAATAAAACGGGTTTATCCATCATAAAAATTCCTAAATTTTTGACCGCACTTATTTTTTACACCCAGGGAAACCCAATGCTTCACGGCTGGCGTAATAGGCTTCCGCGACACCTTTGGTTAAGGCGCGGATACGCAGAATGTAGCGTTGGCGTTCGGTCACGGAAATGGCTTTTCGTGCATCGAGCAAGTTAAAGCTGTGTGCGGCTTTTAAAATGCGTTCATAGGCAGGCAGTGGTAATGGTTTTTCTAGGGCTAATAGCTCTTGCGCTTCTTTCTCATATTGTTCAAAGGCTTTGAATAAGAAATCAATATCAGCGTATTCAAAGTTGTAAGTAGATTGTTCTACTTCGTTTTGGTGGAACACATCGCCGTAGGTGGTTTTGCCGAGTGGGCCGTCTGACCAAACTAAGTCATACACACTATCCACGCCTTGAATATACATCGCCAAGCGTTCTAAACCGTAGGTAACCTCGCCCGTAACCGGTTTACATTCTAAGCCGCCCACTTGTTGGAAATAGGTAAATTGGGTCACTTCCATACCATTTAGCCACACTTCCCAGCCTAAGCCCCACGCGCCAAGGGTTGGGTTTTCCCAGTTGTCTTCTACAAAACGAATATCGTGTTGTGTTGGGTCAAAGCCGAGCATTTTTAATGAGCCAAGATAAAGCTCTTGAATGTTGTCAGGGGAAGGTTTGATCACCACTTGGAATTGATAATAATGCTGCAAGCGGTTTGGATTTTCGCCATAACGCCCATCAGTTGGACGGCGTGAAGGTTGCACATAGGCGAACGCCATCGGCTCTGGCCCAATGGCACGCAATGCAGTCATTGGGTGGGACGTGCCTGCCCCCACTTCCATATCAAAAGGTTGCACAATGGTACAGCCTTGTTCTGCCCAATAAGCCTGTAAGGCAAGGATCATTCCTTGGAAAGTTTTTACGTTAAATTTTGTATCCATAAGTGTTCTGTTTTCATCAGTTAAAGAAATGCGGTCATTATACTGGATAATTGCGCAGAAAGTTAGCCTAAAATTTGTGGCTGAGCGAGAGAGAGCGAATAAATATTAGCCATAAAATGCGTTTGTTCACTATCAGGAATAGCAAGGGGAATAAGCTGCATTAGCTCGATATGACGCTGAAAAACTTGCGGAAAAACCACCGCACTTTGCATTTCAGCCAAAATTTCTTGGGCTAAAGGGTGGGCGGCATAACCGCGTTTAATTCGCCCTAACGCCATTGCAAAATGATTAAACAGCATAAAAACTTGCGGGCTTTCCACATCAGCGTGCCACTGTGTGTGCAAATGATCTCGGATATGCAACATCCATTGCACGATTTCTTCATCGATCAATTTTCGTTGTAATAAAAACGTTAATTGTTGTTGCAGCCTCATTGTCACCTCGACATCATTTTTAGGTTAGAAAGTGCGGTGATTTTTTGCGATAAATTTTATTTAAGCCTAACTTTACCGAAATCTCATCAAATAAAACAGTGCAGGGATCACAAATTTGTAGCAAAATACAGGAAATTTTAAAAAAGGTAGTAATGAATGACGGATTTGGAGTTTTTTGCCGATTATGACGGCTTAATTTTTGATATGGACGGCACGGTGATCGACACAATGCCAAGCCATAAAAAAGCGTGGGATAAAGTGGGCGAAACCTTAGGTTACCCTTTAAATGGCGAGATGATTTACCAACTGGGTGGCGCGCCAGTGAAAGTGATTGCTGAACAAATGATGAAAAAAGCTGCAATGCCAATGGAATTGTTTGATGAAGTGCTCCAATTAAAACGCCAATATGGAATTGAATTGATTATGCAACATTCTACTTTGTTGCCAGCGGCGCAGGTGGTGAAGAAATTTGCTGGACAAAAACCTTTGGCGCTGGGAACAGGATCGCACCGCAATGTGACCAATCTATTGCTCGATAAATTTGATTTACACGCCTATTTTGATGCCGTGGTTACCGCAGAAGATGTGGCAAAGCACAAGCCAGAACCCGATACATTTTTGCGTTGCGCGGAATTAATCAAGGTGAATCCACAACGTTGCGTGGTGTTTGAAGATGCCGATCTTGGCGTGCAAGCAGGGCTTGCTGCTGGAATGGACGTCTTTGATGTCCGTATCAATCAACTGATTAAACAATAATTATGTTATCAAATAAGCAGAAAATGCTCGCAGGGCTGGCGCATAAACCTAATGATCCAGAATTAGCACAACTTCGCATTGAAAATAAAAAGCGCCTTTTTCAATACAATACGCAAATTTGCCCTTCTGAAACAGAAAAAAGAGCGGTGCTAATTCAGCAAATTTTAGGCAAATGCAAAAATGAACCCCATATTAACGCGCCGTTTTTTTGCGATTACGGCTGTTTTATTGAAGTGGGCGAAAACTTTTTTGCCAACTATAACTGCACAATGTTGGATAACGGCGGCATCACCATTGGTGATAATGTGATGCTCGCGCCGAATGTGAGCCTTTATACCGTAGGCCACCCCCTTGATGCGGAATTACGCAGCCAAGATTGGGAACAAGCGCTGCCGATCACCATTGGCAATAATGTGTGGATTGGGGGAAATGCCATTATCTTAGGTGGCGTAACCATTGGCGATAACGTAGTAATTGGCGCAGGTTCAGTGGTGAGCAAAGATATTCCCGCTAATAGCCTTGTGGTGGGCAATCCAGCCAGAGTGATTCGCCAAATTACCGAGCAAGATAGGCTTAATTACATCAACAAATATATGGCAGACTATGCTTGATTGGCTGACCGATGGGCTATTGGGATCGCAAAATAGCCTATGGCTAATGTTTAGCAGCGCCTTTCTTAGTGCCACGGTATTGCCCGGCAATTCGGAAATTATTTTCCTTTTTCTTACCGCACCTTTTATTGGTGCAATGTTTTCTCACGATGTGTTAAGCTTGATTGCAGTCGCTACCGCAGGCAACACCCTTGGTAGTATGACCACCTATGCCATTGGGCGTTGGTTTCCCAAATTAGAACAAAAAAATCTCCAACGCAGCTGGGCATTGAACAACATTCAGCGCTATGGCATTTGGACATTATTATTAAGCTGGCTGCCCATTGTGGGTGATGCTTTTTGCGCGATGGCAGGTTGGTTGCGCTTTAACTGGTTGAAATCAATGCTTTTAATCCTTATCGGCAAGCTATTACGCTACATTTTTCTTTATCAACTCAACACTTTTATTCATTAATACGGCAAAAATTAACGCTTGCTTTCTAAACAAAAAAACGTATTATAGCCGTCTAGACGCAAAAACATCTAAACAAATTTATTTAAAACTAAAGGAAAGCTATGTCATCTTATTTATTTACTTCTGAATCTGTGTCAGAAGGACACCCAGATAAAATTGCCGATCAGATTTCTGACGCGGTGTTAGACGAAATTTTAAAACAAGATCCGAAAGCTCGTGTGGCCTGTGAAACCTATGTCAAAACAGGTATGGCGCTTGTGGGCGGCGAAATCACCACTTCAGCTTGGGTGGACATTGAGAATCTTACCCGCCAAGTGATTTGTGATATTGGTTACAAACACTCTGATATGGGCTTTGATGGCCATTCGTGTGCGGTGTTAAACGCCATTGGCAAACAATCTTCTGATATTAATCAAGGCGTGGATCGTGAAAGTCCGTTAGATCAAGGGGCGGGTGACCAAGGCATTATGTTTGGTTATGCCACCAATGAAACAGAAGTGTTAATGCCTGCGGCGATTACCTATGCACACCGCTTAATGGAACGCCAAGCGCAAGTGCGTAAAGACGGCACTTTGCCTTGGTTGCGTCCAGATGCGAAAAGCCAAGTTACACTAAAATATGAAAACGACAAAATTGTTGGCATTGATGCAGTGGTGCTTTCCACCCAACACGCGGAAGAAATCAGCCAAAATGCCTTGCACGAAGCGGTAATG
The DNA here is from genome assembly GCF_900454535.1 of Avibacterium avium. Classification (GTDB taxonomy): domain Bacteria; phylum Pseudomonadota; class Gammaproteobacteria; order Enterobacterales; family Pasteurellaceae; genus Avibacterium; species Avibacterium avium. The sequence goes on along the minus strand of NZ_UGSP01000001.1, from coordinate 109,719 downwards.
GAAGAAATTATCAAGCCTGTACTACCAAGTGAATGGCTCGGCAAAGACACCAAATATTTCATCAATCCAACAGGCCGTTTTGTGATTGGTGGCCCTATGGGGGATTGCGGTTTAACAGGACGTAAAATTATCGTGGATACTTACGGCGGTGCAGCACGCCACGGTGGTGGTGCATTCTCAGGTAAAGATCCATCAAAAGTGGATCGTTCAGCTGCCTATGCTGCACGCTATGTAGCGAAGAACATTGTTGCTGCAGGTTTAGCAGATCGTTGTGAAATTCAGCTTTCTTATGCCATCGGCGTGGCAGAGCCAACGTCTATTATGGTGGAAACTTTTGGCACGGGCAAAGTGAGCAATGAGTTGTTGGTGAATTTAGTGCGTGAATTTTTCGATTTACGCCCTTACGGCTTAATCAAAATGCTTGATCTGATTCAGCCAATCTACCGCCAAACCGCCGCTTACGGCCACTTTGGACGCGAACAATTTCCTTGGGAAAAAACCGACCGCGCCGCAGAATTAAGAGCAGCAGCTGGGTTGAAATAAATTAAAGTTAGTTTGGAAAAAAGCCATTGCAATCTGTTGCAATGGCTTTTTTATTGCCTAGATTGGCTAATAATACTGACGAATTTCTAGATCGGTTTTTTCAGATAAAATCTTTTCTATGGTTGTAAGGTGTGCTTTTTTGTTTCCCGTTAGCAAATCCGTTTTACCAAACTGAAATGCCTTAATTACAAAGTTCCCTTTTTCCGCATAAACAAAGATCACTACATTTTGTGGTTTTCGTTTAACAAAAAATTTCCTTGCTTGTTTACGCAGAAAAATAGTTTTGCGGATATTATCTGTTAGCTGCCTTTCCAGTTCTTTCTTACTTTCTTCGCTTAAAATACGATGATAGACAAAGGAAATAAATCGGTTATGAAACTGCAAATTCGCTAACATTTCAATAACCTAACAATTTTGCCAAACTCTCGCCGTTTCTCACTTTCTCACCAATTTTTAAGGCTTCATCTTGCGTTAATGAGGTAGTTAAATGCTGATTTTCAGGTTTATCAAAAAATGCCGTTGAACGCGCAATAATTTCTCGTTCTTCTGCGGTGAGATCTTCACCTGCGGCAAAAAAATCGTTTAGCATTTGTTCAAAGAACTCTTTTATCGTAATTTGATGAATTGAAGTATAAACCTTGATTTTATGTTTCATTTCTTCAGATGTATCAAAATTTATTCTGCTCATTTTATCCCCCTTAATTTACACAATGACACAAATGATACTTTACTCATTTGTGTATGTAAAAATAAAATTGATCTTAGCTTTTTTACCCCCATATTGTAAAAAATTTAGTGATATTTTTTATTTATGTCAGACACTCATTCTTCATTACGTTTACTTAATATACAAATCCTCCGCCAGTTACGCCATTATTTGCAACTGGCGGAGCAGCATTTTCAACGCACTTTTCCAATGCCAACAGTGAGTTATCAACTGCGCGGGGTAAAGGCTGGAGTGGCATATTTACAGAAAAATGAAATCCGTTTTAACCGCACTTTATTGTTGGAAAATCCTGACTATTTTTTGCAGCAAATTGTTCCGCACGAACTGGCCCATTTAATTGTTTATCAAGTGTTTGGGCGAGTAGCGCCGCACGGCAAAGAATGGAAAGCGGTGATGGAAAACATCTTCCAGCAACCTGCGGAAATTTACCACAATTTAGATGTTAAAAGTGTGCAGGGAAAAAACTTTACTTACCGCTGCGGTTGCCGCACTCACGATCTTAGCGTACGCCGCCATAACAAAGTGCAAAAGCAAAGTGCGGTGTATTTTTGTCGAGAATGTAAACAAGCATTAATTTATTTACCTGTAGCCAAAAATTATGCTACAATTGGTTGATTTTTATAACTTTTGTTGGAGAAGACAATGAAAAAACTATTAGCGGTAGCAATCGGTGCGTTAGCTATTTCAGCCACAGCCAATGCAAATTGGTATGTTCAAGGTGATGTACAACACTCAAAATTAAAATTCACTGAGTATTCAGCATTAAATAAAAACAAGGTGACACCTCGTCTTACTGTCGGTTATAAAGTAAATGATTGGCGTGTTGCTGTGGATACTTTCTATGCGAAAACTTCTGGCAATGTAGATACAAATGAGCATATCAGCGCAAAAATCTATGGCTTAGGTTTAGCAGCAATCTATGATTTCAATTTTAATTTACCAGTTAAACCTTACCTTGGTGCGCGTTTATCATTAAATGTTTTTGATGTTGAAAATACACAACCAAACGCATTTGAAGATAAAAAACACACTAAATTTGGTTATGGTGCATTAGCGGGTATTTCTTGTGATCTTACTCAAAACCTTGCTTTAGATACTGGTTTTGAATATAACCGTTTAGGTAACTGGGAAGATACCAAAGTAAATCAATATGGTGTAAAAGTAGGTCTTCGTTACGAGTTCTAATCATTGCCTAATAAGCCAAATAAGACAGAATACCGCTCAAAAGAGCGGTATTTTTTTGCATATTTTTATGCTTTTTTCTGACATTTTGGACAGAAAAAGCTATTACGTTGCCCGATGACTAAACTTTCAATTTTTGTCCCGCACGTTGGACAAGGCTTATCTTTATTGCCGTAAACCCGTAGTTCTTGGGCGAAATAACCGGGGCGGCCGTCAGGTTGTAAGAAGTCTTTCAAGGTTGTACCACCTTGCGCAATGGAGGTGGTAAGCACTTGTTTAATGGTTTGAACCAGCAATTCGCATTGAGATTTGGTTAAGTTTTTGGCTAATTTCAGCGGATGTAAACCGCACAAAAAGAGCGTTTCATTGGCATAAATATTGCCCACGCCTACCACCACCGCATTATCCATTAAAAAGGTTTTAAGTGCGGTCTGTTTTTTACGAGATTTTTTGAACAGATATTCCCCAGTAAATTCCGCTGAAAGGGGTTCTGGACCAAGTTTGGCAAAAAGATGAAAATCTGCCAGATTATCCGTCCAGAGCCACGCGCCAAAACGGCGGGGATCGTTATAACGCAGCACCTTGCCATTATTCATCACAATATCTAAATGATCGTGTTTATCAATGGGGCTATCCTGTGGCACGACACGCAAAGATCCCGACATTCCTAAATGCCCAATGATCGCACCTTTTTCCGTATGAATGATCAGATATTTTGCACGGCGGGAAAGATGGCTCACTTTAACCTGCTTAAACTCACTTAATTGTGGGCTGACTTCCCAACGTAATTTAGGATTGCGTACCACGATTTTTTCAATGATAAATCCTGTTAAATAAGGGGAAATCCCATTTTTAGTGGTTTCAACTTCGGGTAATTCAGGCATTTTTTCTCCATGCGAATAGTAGTAAATAGGGTTTGGGTTCTAATGAAAATCTCTCTGCGTTACGCTATAAATAGGGACAATCAATAAAAATCCAAGAAAAGCGCCTATAAAAGACATAAAAAAACCCGAACAAGTCGGGTTTTTCTAATTCATTAAAGCCAAATTATTTGATTTTAGCTTCTTTGTAAATAACGTGTTTACGCACAACAGGATCAAATTTTTTGATCTCCATTTTTTCTGGCATATTACGTTTATTTTTAGTTGTTGTGTAGAAATGACCGGTTTCAGCTGTTGAAACTAAACGGATTTTTTCACGAGCACCTTTAGCTGCCATTTTTTAGCTCCTTAGATTTTCTCGCCACGAGCACGGATTTCAGCTAACACTGCATCAATGCCTTTTTTATCAATAATACGCATACCTTTCGCTGTTAAGCGTAAAGTTACGAAACGTTTTTCAGACTCAACCCAGAAACGGTGAGTGTGTAAGTTAGGAAGAAAACGACGACGAGTCGCGTTCATTGCGTGTGAGCGGTTGTTACCAACTGCTGGACGCTTGCCTGTTACTTGACAGACTCTAGACATATTAATCTCCAATAAATCAAATATAAGCTCGAGCTTAGGGTTCGGATTACTGCAAACTAGGTTTGCAAGCCACCTCGTCAGGTCGCTGTAACCGACCCGCATACTATATTAAAGGTGGCAAATTATACTCACTTTATTTGCTATACTCAAGCCTAAATCACTTAATTAACGCAATAAATGACAAAAAAATCAGCAATTCCACCGCATCATTCTTGCTAAATGGCTATTATAACCAGCCTTTTTCATTAAAAGAAACATAACAGCCTTTGCCGATCACAAAATGATCCAGCACGCGAATTTCTACTAATTCTGCCACTTTTTGGATCTTTTCTGTGATGATCCGATCGGAATTGCTCGGCTCTGCAATGCCTGATGGGTGATTATGTGCCAAAATAATCGCCGCCGCATTACAAAAAAGTGCACTTTTAACAATTTCTCTGGGATACACCGCGGCTGTGTTGATCGTACCTAAAAACATTTCTTCTTTTTTAATCAGGCGATGCTGATTATCTAAAAAAAGCACCAAAAAAACTTCCCGCTCTTTATGTTCTAGCTCCGTTTGCAAATATATTCTCACCAACTCTGGGCGAGTAAATGCCTGCGCCATTTCCAATTCTTGCAATAAATAACGCTTTGTCATTTCCGTGCTGGCTTGTAGCTGGATAAATTGTGTGATGCCTAAGCCTTTAACGTTGCAAAAGGCTTTTTGATCCGCACTAATTAATTGCCGCAATGATCCAAAATGATCAAGAACCACACGAGATAATTCCATTACAGAACAATTCTTGATTCCTGTGCGTAAAAAAATAGCTAATAATTCGCTATCATCAAGGGCTTCAGCACCAAATTTTAGCAGTTTTTCCCGTGGCATTAAGGTGGTCATTTGTGGCGATCATTTCGTTTTTTAATATCAAATTGCGGATCTTTTTAACATAGACAGCATTGTTCTGACAGGCTTCCCTACGACTTTTGCGATCCAGATCGAAAAATTGAATTTTTTATTGGGGAAAATTACAGTAAAATTAACCGCACTTTTAATTTGGATTGATTGGAAATAATGCAAGATCTTCAAGGAAAACGTATAGTTGTTGGCATAACTGGCGGGATCGCGGCTTATAAAAGCATTGAGCTAATTCGCTTGTTACGCAAAAGCCAAGCGGAAGTGCGCGTGGTTCTCACACCAGCGGCGGCAGAATTTGTTACGCCACTCACCTTGCAAGCCATTTCAGGCAATGCAGTGGCGCAGTCATTGCTTGATCCCCAAGCAGAACTGGCAATGGGGCATATTGAACTGGCGAAATGGGCAGATCTCATTGTGATCGCCCCTGCCAGCGCAGATTTTATGGCACGCTTAAACGCAGGAATGGCCAATGATCTGTTGACGACTATTTGTCTTGCCACCAGTGCACCGATTTTGCTTGCGCCAGCGATGAATCAGCAAATGTTCCGCCAACCCATTACCCAACAAAATTTGGCCAGTTTAAAAGCCCGTGGCATTGCAACCATTGGGCCTAACAGTGGTGAACAGGCCTGTGGGGATATGGGCTTTGGACGAATGTCAGAACCTGCGGAAATTTACACCGCACTTTGCGAAATCTTGTTACCGCTACAAGATCTTAGCCACTTAACCATTGCGATCACCGCTGGCCCAACTCGCGAAGCCATTGATCCTGTGCGTTATATTAGCAATCATAGTTCGGGCAAAATGGGCTTTGCTATCGCTGAAGCTTTTGCCAAACGGGGCGCGAAAGTCAAATTAATTGCAGGGCCAGTGAATTTGCCTACGCCAGCTCAAGTGGAACGAATTGATGTGATTTCCGCGCAAGAAATGGCGGACGCCTCTCTTTCCCTTGCGCCACAAGTGGATATTTTTATTGGTTGTGCGGCGGTGGCGGATTACCGTGTCGCGCAAATCGCTGAGCAAAAAATGAAGAAAACCGCTGATAGCAATACGCTCACCTTAGAATTGCTAAAAAACCCTGATATTATTGCAGCGGTAGCGGCGCTGACTGAACACCGTCCATTTGTGGTGGGGTTTGCGGCAGAAACGCAAAATGTTGCACAATATGCACAAGACAAATTAGTGCGTAAAAATTTAGATTTGATCTGCGCCAATGATGTGTCTAACGGACAAGGCTTTAATGGTGATGATAATCAGCTCCAGCTGTTCTGGCGTGATGGCAGCGTGCAATTACCGAGTAGCCACAAAAAAGATCTGGCGGTGCAACTTGCGCAACAGATTGTAGAACGCTTTCCAGCTCAAGTTTGAACGAAGGAATAAACGAAAAATGAAAAAGATTGACGTAAAAATTTTAGATAGCCGAATTGGCACAGAATTTCCCTTGCCAGCTTATGCCACAAGCGGTTCGGCGGGCTTAGATCTGCGCGCGTTGGTGGAAGAAAGTTTTGAAATTCAACCGGGGGAAACCAAATTAATCCCAACAGGGCTTTCTATTTATATCGCCGATCCTAACCTTGCGGCAGTGATTTTGCCTCGTTCAGGGCTTGGGCATAAAAATGGGATTGTATTGGGCAATTTGGTAGGTTTAATTGATTCTGACTACCAAGGGCCGTTAATGGTATCAATGTGGAACCGTGGTTCACAGCCTTTTAAAGTGGAAGTGGGCGATCGCATTGCGCAGCTAGTTTTCGTGCCAGTAGTGCAAGCAGAATTTAATATTGTGAATGATTTTGAACAAACAGAACGTGGCGAAGGCGGATTTGGCCATTCAGGCAAACAATAGAGGAACTATGGTCGAAGAACAACTGGAAATTGCAGGCATTGAGCCTGCGCCTGAGCAAACTAAGCCAACTAAGCTCAGCGAAAAAAATACAGAAAAAGCACCGAAAAGCGACAAACGCAGCGTAAAAGAACGCCGTCAACAAGTGCTAACTGTACTCACTCATATGCTTCATTCAGAGCAAGGAATGGAACGAATGACCACAGCACGTCTTGCGGAAAAAGTGGGCGTATCTGAAGCGGCGTTATATCGCTATTTCCCAAGCAAAACCAAAATGTTCGAGGCCTTGATTGAAAATTTGGAAGGCACATTATTTAGCCGTATTAACCAATCAATCAAAAATGAAACCAACACAATGAACCGCGTGCGCGATATTTTACAAATGATCTTAGATTTTGCACGCAAAAACCCGGGGCTAACCCGTGTGCTAACAGGCCACGCCCTAATGTTTGAAGATCCAAAATTACAAGCACGCGTGGCGCAATTTTTCGATCGCTTAGAATTCCAATTTGTGAATATTTTACAAATGCGCAAGCTGCGTGAAGGGCGCGCCTTTAGCATTGATGAGCGTATTATCGCCACTTATTTAGTCAATCTCTGCGAAGGGCAGTTTATGCGTTATGTGCGGTCGAATTTTCGCCATAATTCAAACCAAAACTTTGAACAACAGTGGAAACTTATTGCGGTACACTTTGCATAATAGCAATTTTTAGGTAAGATGATGATTATTCCTTGGCAAGATTTAGAAGAAGAAACGCTCATTAATATTGCAGAAAGTTTCATTCTGCGTGAAGGGACGGATTACGGTGAACAGGAGCTTTCCCTGCAACAGAAAACTCAAAACTTGCTGACCAACATACGTCAAGGAAAGGCTGTAATTGTTTGGTCGGAATTACACGAATCCATTGATATAAAAGATAAAATGGACTTTTTCAAGCATAAGTAATACACAGGAGGGCACCGTGCAAGAACAACAAGTACAAACCCACACTCCACCAATGGATCCAACCGTAGAATGGTTTCTTTCTCATTGTCATATTCATAAATACCCAGCGAAAAGCTCACTCATTCACGCGGGTGAAAAAGCGGAAACGCTCTATTATTTAATTAAAGGCTCGGTTGCCGTATTAGTGAAAGATGATGAAGGCAAAGAAATGATCCTAAGTTATCTTGGACAAGGGGATTTTTTTGGCGAAGCAGGGTTATTTCACGAAGGGCAATTACGCTCAGCGTGGATCAAAACCAAAACCGCTTGCGAAGTGGCTGAAATTTCCTACAAAAAATTCCGCCAACTTATCCAAGTAAATCCTGAAGTGTTAATGTATCTCACCGCCCAACTGGCAGATCGCCTACAAAACACTTCCAAACAAGTTCGCAATCTTGCTTTCTTAGACGTAACAGGACGCATTGCCCAAACCCTACTTAATTTAACCAAAATGCCAGACGCAATGACCCACCCTGAAGGAATGCAGATTAAAATCACCCGCCAAGAAATTGGCCAAATGGTTGGCTGCTCACGAGAAACGGTTGGCCGCATTCTAAAAATGCTCGAAGAACAACATCTCATCTCCGCCAGAGGAAAAACCATTGTAGTTTATGGATCGCGCTAATATAAATGGACTGATTTTTCAGTCCATTTTTCAAATCTCCCCTAACCCCTCTTTACGAAAGAGGGGGACTGGATCGAAGTGTATTTCAGATCTCAAGTAAAAAATAACCAAGCCAAAAACCTAGAAAAAACCACCGCGCTTTTTTGTATCATCGAATTTTCTCATCGCGAAAAAATGTAGTGGCGGAGCTATGTGTCCGCCTGAAAGATATGTCCACAACAACAAAACGTAGAATGGGCTTTAGCCCATTAAAGGGGAAATTGCGTTGAGCGATGGGCTGAAGCCGCACCCTACCTATGCACATAAAAATGCAAACAATATCGTTAAGAAATTTGTGAATGATGTCCCAAGCAATCCCCCTTTAGTAAATAAAGGGTAGGGGAGATTTGGAAAAACGAACACAAAAACCACCGCACTTTTTTGTATCATCGAATTTTCTCATCGCAAAAAAATGTAGTGGCGGACCTATGTGTCCGCTTGAAAGATATATCTACAACAAAACGTAGAATGGGCTTTAGCCCATTAAAGGGAAATTGCGTTGAATGGTGGGCTGAAGCCGCACCCTACCTATGCACATAAAATGCAAACAATAGGCCTTAGCTCATCAAATGGGAAATACGTTGAACGGTGGGCTGAAGCCACACCCCACCTATGCACATAAAAATGCAAACAATATCGTTAAGAAATTTGTGAATGATGTTCCAAGAAATCCCCTTTAGTAAAGAAAGAGCAGGGGAGATTTGGAAAAACGAACACAAAAACCACCGCACTTTTTTGTATCATCGAATTTCCTCATCGCGAAAAAATGTAGTGGCGGACCGATGTGTCCGCCTGAAAGATATATCTACAACGACAAAACGTAGAATGGGCTTTAGCCCATTAAAGGGAAACCCAGTTATCAAAGAAGGTGATAAATTCTACACCACAACAACAGATGCTGATGGCAACACGGTTAAAACAGAAGTGCAACCAAAAGATATTCAAGCTGGCTTGAAAGATCCTGCGGGTAAAGGCGGTAACGTAACATTAAACAATGTTGCAAGTAACTTAGCACCAACCACAAACGGTGATAAAGCAAATAATGTTGAACCAACTAAATCACAAACTGCACCAACTGCAGATGAAATTACTGCGAAAGGCAATAATTCAGCAAGCGTTAATGACGTGTTAAACGCAGGTTGGAATTTACAGGGTAATGGCAAAGCGAAAGACTTTGTTCGTGCTTACGATACAGTGAATTTCATTGATGGTAATGGTACAACAGCGAAAGTTGAAAGTGATGGCGCAACATCAACGGTAACTTTTGATGTAAAACAAACTACCTTAACCACAGATGCAAATACAGGTAAAGTTACTGCAGGTAATACCAAAGATAGCTTTGCAACAGCAAAAACTGTTGCAGATGCGATCAACAATGCTGGCAACCAAGCGAAAAACAACCTTAAAGATGTAATCGGTGGTGAAACTAAGATTGTTGATGGTAAAGTTGTAGCAAACAATATTGGTGGCACGGGTGAAAACACTATTGATGAAGCAATCCAAAAAGTGAACCAAATTGCAGCTGCGGCAGCGAATACGACAGTTACAGCTGGTGGTAATATCGTTGTAGAGAAAACAGGAAATGCTGAAACTGGCTTTGACTATAAAGTTTCAACAGTTGATGATCTTAAAGTGAATAGCTTAACGGCAGGTAACACTAAAGTAGATAACAACGGTGTAACTTTCGAAAATAGCAATGTAGCATTAAACGACAAAGGTTTAAGCAACGGCGGCAACGTGATTTCTGATGTGAAAACAGGTTTTGACGGTAAATCTATTGATACCGTGAAAAATGATCCAAACGCAGCAGAAAGAAACAATGCAGCAAACATTGGTGATTTACTCGATGTTGCTAAAAATGTAACAAATAACTTCAACCAAACCATTGGTGAAGATTTTGTAAATCAAGACGGTTCATTAAATGATGCAGGTAAAGATGCATTAAAAACTTATGATACTGCAGGTCAAACAGTAACTAAGAATGAAAATGTGATCTCTGCGATCAAAAATATGAACGAAAATGGTATTAAATACTTCCACACCAATGACGGCCAAGTGGCTAGCGGTACTGCAGAAACTAAGGATTCTAGCGCGGCGGGTAAATACTCAACTGCGGTAGGTTACAATTCTAAAGTGGGTAAAGACGCTGAAAACAGTGTGGCAATTGGTGCAAACAACGAAGTTAATACTGCAAACACTTATGCTTTAGGTAGCAACATCAAGCAAACCGTAGCAAACTCAGTGTTCCTTGGTAACAAAGCAGCATCAGCTGGCGTGAATACCGGTAACGTAAGCTATCAAGGCAGAAATAATGCTAATGTAGCTGGCGTGGACAATGTAGTTGGTGTAGTTTCAGTTGGTAACGAAAACGAAACGCGTCAAATCCAAAATGTGGCAGCAGGTGTAATCTCTGCAACAAGTACAGACGCAGTGAACGGTAGCCAATTGTATGATACACACAAAAACATCAATAGATTGGAAAATGCGGTAACTAATATGGGTAACGAGTTAGGTAACCGAATTAACCACGTTGATCGTAAACTTCGCGCAGGTGTTGCAGGTGCAGTAGCAACTGCTGGCTTACCACAAGCTTACATTCCAGGTAAGAGTATGGTTGCCGTAGCAGGTGGTACATACCGTGGCGAAAACGCTATCGCAGTGGGTGCATCTCGCATCTCTGATAACGGTAAAGTTATCTTGAAACTTACAGGTAGCAGCAACAGCCGTGGCGACCTAAGTGGTAGCGTGGGCGTGGGATACCAATGGTAATCTAACCCCTTAACTACATGGAAATAAAAACAGCATCTCTTTAGATGCTGTTTTTTTATGGGAATTTTTAGGTATTATAAAGACAAAGAGCGGTAAAAATTTTTCAAGTTTTTATCGCTTTTTTATTGGAAAAGATAAAAGTGCGGTGGTTTTGTCTTTGTTTTTCCATAGGTCTCAAAAGCCTTATGCACAACGGTAATTCACTCCGTTAGCGTGATTTTTTGTATCTGGGGTTCTCCTATTTCCATACCTGATACAAAAACAACAATTAATATTAACGCTCGGCAGTGCGAGAAATACAACACCACAAGGGAATGGCTCCGCCAGATTGTGTACTGGTTTTGAGCTGCCGATCACCCTAATAAGGGAATTTTTCTCAAAAGGAAATAAACAATGAAAACTCAAATTCAATTCAACACCTTTAATTTTCATTCCTATTCTATTCACGTCATCAAAGATCTTAATCAAGAAATATGGTTTTGTGGCCCTGATGTTTGCGATATCTTAGGTTATTCTAATTCAAGAAAAACCTTGCAAAATCTCTGTAAACCAGCTGGCGTAATGCAATGTTGCATCAACCCAACTAGCGGTAGAAAAGAGGAAATCTTTATTAATGAACCTAACCTATACCGTTTAATCATTAACTCACGAAAACCTGAAGCAGATACATTTGAAACGTGGGTATTTGAAGAAGTTTTACCGCGGATTAGAAAAACAGGTAAGTATAGTTTAGAGCAGCAACAACTCGCTTTGCTTAAACCAGAGAAAAAATACATTTTTGAGTTTACTGAAGACACTTGCTTATGCTTTGTCAGTATGTGGTTTGCACTTTATAACAGCCTAGAACTATTGCAACAACTTCACCAACCGTTAAGCAATCTCGGCTCTCGTTTTGGTTCAACCGCGTACACCCATTATACAGAATACCAAACTATACTCGGCATAATGAAAAGCGTCCTAGAGCCAATGACAGAGGAATTTAACCCCGATCCGTACGAAGAAGCTCATTACTTCAAGTCATTAGAAACTCTGCGTAGCTATCAGCTAAAAGGCTTGGTAAGATTGGTTAATAACCCAACGCCACCAACGCGTAAATACGATGTATAAAACTAGCCAAAATCCAACCGCACTTCGGTGCGGTTTTTGCTATATTTTTCTACAGGGAGAACAAAATGTTAAATTTATTTAATCTGTTACAGCGCTCCATCAAAAATGAAACCTTAGATGGGTAGGGTGCGGCTGCAGCCCACCGTTCAATGTAATTTTCCCCTGCACAAATGGGCGTGAAACGGTTGGTGAGCTTGATTGAGTATATTCAGGCTAGCAGACAAGGCGTGAAATTTAGTGATAAGCAAGGTTTTTTATGGTTATTAAAAACCGCTCAGAAGAGCGGTTGGTAAAGGGATTATTTAATGTATTTCTTTACGAAGAAAGCGAACAGAAACATCATTAGGGCAAACCCTGCTAGGGCAAAGGTTAAGTTCATTGTTTTTCCTCCTTCTTACTTAGTTTTATCTGTCTTAAGTGGCGAGTTCCAGCAAGCCCAAAATAGACGGCCAAAATGAGCAAAACTGTGTTGATGATTTTTAAATAAATCGGATCATTTCCATACAGAATAACAGGAAACGCTAAATTCCAACTTTGGTGATGTCAGCGGCAATTTTCGCCCAATCATCAAGGGTTTCAATTTCAATTGGTTTTTTGAATAGATTTAACATTTTGTTCTCCTGTGTATAAGTATAACAAAAGCCGCACCGAAGTGCGGTTGGATTTTGAGGAGTTTGAGGAATTGTGGTGTGGCAGTCGTTTTCTTGGGTTAAGAATCGAGTTACCCAAACAACCTTTTCCCAAAGAAAAACAGCACGAGGCCTAATCCCATAAACACAAAGCCGATGATTTGCCAGATTTGGATTGGGCGAGCGGTCATTCCGATTAAGCCGAAATGATCGATGATGGCGGCGGCGATGAGTTGGCCGACAATAATGAAAAAGAGCATATTGGTTACGCCCATTTTCGGCGCAAGGAAAATGGTGGTGAAAACCACGAGCGCACCCAGTGGGCCTCCGATCAGTTTCCACAAGGGTTGTTTTGGCACTTGTTGCAAGGCGGTGAAGAGATCGGCTTTCCACCAGCAGATAAAAAAGAGCAATAATGTGCCTGTGGCGAAGGAAATTAAAGCGGCGACAACAGGCTGCCCCATTAATGAACCTGCCAGTTGGCTGTTAATGGCGGCTTGCGTGGCAAGGGCGACACCAGCGCATAGGGCGATCAGAATAAATGAAATTAACATACGCGTCCTAATTTTTTGTAAGGTTATCAATCCATTTAAATAATTCATCTAGATCATAATCACCAGAATGAGGAACGGCCCAAGGCATTGCATAATCTACATTTTTACCTGACATGCTTAATTTAATGGCTAAAATTGCACTAATTGCATGTGAGGTATCTCTATCTGCAGTGCCGACACGAATACGCCAATGTTGTGCTGATTTAGGGTTATTAATGTAGTTCATCACATTCATTAATTTGATGGTTTCTTTATTTGCTAAGCTACCTTGCACTTTAGAATGTTGCTGAGAATATTCAGTAAAGTGTTGGTTATTAATGGTTTCTGTACCAAATAAATTATTCTCACCAGAACTAAGATCCAGTGAGTCAAAAGCTGGTGGAGATTTCATTCGTTTAGCTGAATGAATATAGCCATACCAATCAAGATCTTGAACGCCATTTTTATCAATCTTAATCCAATCAAAATCAGATAAATCAGTGCCACTTGCATAAGCTTGTTGGGCTGATTTTAATATTTGATTTTTCATATAGGTTTCAAAAGAACCTTTTCCTTTTTCGTCTAATGTCAGTGGCTGATTGTTTTCATCACGTAAATCTAGTGCATTTAAATAAGCAGGAAATAGGCTTTTTAACTCATTAGAAGTTTGGATTTCTGTTTCGGTTAAATTCCCTTCAATTCTTGGCATTGGCTTTGAGCGATCATTAAATGTTTGAGCATTAAGTTTGCTCATATCAATTCGACTGAACTGATTTAAACCATTAAATTCCCACTCATAAGCCTTATCAGCCTGTTCGAGATTAGTAATAGGGCAATAAGCAGAAACAGCAAATATAGTATCGCTGGCTTCAGCTGCGCCTAAAGATTGGAAGTAAGGCTTGTAATCTAAACTATCCCCGCTTATACCTAATAAAGCAGATAATGCCCCTCCTGCGCTAGTGCCATTAGAAATAATTTTATTTGCATCACCAGGCATTCGTGCATCGTTAAAATGTAGATAACGAACTGCCGATTTTAGATCAATGATGGCCGCAGGGGCTTTTCCTGTATATTTGCCATTTTGTTCTAGTGTTCTGCCACGAGCCCCCACACTTGCAACCACATAGCCTTTAGAAAGTGCGGTCAAAATTGCATTTGGTTTTTCTCCCGAGCCAAACCCTTTATTGTCATAAGTGGCAGGTTTGGCAGGCATATACCCACCAACAGCATTAGGTAAAAAAATAGGAGCCGTTTCTAGGTTAAAACCATTTATTGTCCCCCCTTCAAAGTAAATTTCTGGCACATAAAAATTTAAACTTTGGTAATCAGCATTGGTAGGATATTTTACATATACAATTTTCTCAAAAGCACGAAATTTAAGGGACTTACCATTTACTTGCACTGTAAAAGAGCGGTAATTTTTTCCATCAAATTCAAGCTGGTATCCATCTTTTGTTTGATTAAAATAAGGTAATGAGTCGAAAGAATGTTGCTCTTCTAATTGAGCGTACGCTGTACAGATAGACGTTGTGGCAATGAATGCACTAAATAATATTTTTTTCATTTTATTTCACCCACTCCACCACCTCATCAAAGGCTTGGCGTGTTTTTTCGCATGGTTCGTTTAGGCGGTAGCCGAAGGCTGCCATTACGCTAAGTTTGTATTCATCGGCTTTGTATAAGCCTTCTGCCACGAACAGATCATTCATTTTTTCCAGCGGGAAACCTTCAATCGGGGTGCTGTCGATGCCGATCATTGCGGCACTGGTCAGCATATTGCCGAGCGCGATGTAACTTTGGCGGCACGCCCAGTTATAAAACGCCACGGGATTTTCAGTTAGAGCAAAATCCTTTTCGGTGAAGTTGCGGTAGAAGCCTTGACGCAGTTTGAGCGCCTCTTCAGGGATATGATGCACATCACGCATAATATGTGGAACGTATTCGCCATCGGCCAAAAGGGTTTGTGGTTGGCGCACCAAAATCACCACAAAATGGCTACAATCCATAATCTTATCTTTCGCACCCCAAGCGTTATCACGGATCAGCTCTTTAATATGCTGATTTTCAATGACTAAGAATTTCCACGGCTCAAAACCGAATGAACTCGGCGAAAGACGGGCAGTTTCTAAAATAAAACGGAAATCCTCATCGCTGATTTTTTTGCTTGGATCATATTGTTTGCACGCGTGGCGGAAATAATAAGCATCAAGAATTTGTTGTTTTGAAATGGTCATTGTGATTTTCCTTTTGTTAGGTCAAGTGGCGATATTATGCGGAAGTTTACGGGGGAATGCTAGATAAAAAAACTGAGCGATGATGTCGCTCAGTTTAGAAAGGAAAGTGCGGTCTAAATTTACAATAAAATATTGGCGAATAATAAACCGAATGCCAAGCTAAATGCCATACTTAATAAGCCTGGGAGCATAAAGCTGTGGTTGAAAATGTATTTACCGATGCGGGTTGTGCCTGTGGTATCAAAGTCAATGGACGCAATGATTGGGCCGTAGTTTGGAATGAAGAAGTAACCGTTTACCGCAACAAACACACCGATTAATACTGGGGCAGGAATGCCGAGTGCGATCCCTACAGGGAAAAGAGTGGCAACCGTTGCCCCTTGGCTATTTACTAACACAGAAAGCACAAATAAGGCGATGGCGAATGTCCAAGGTGCGGTTTCTACCAACACTTTCACGGTGTCTTTCACTTCGGTCATATGGGCTTGCATTAAGGTATCACCTAACCACGCAATACCAAAAATGGCGATAACCGCACGCATACCCGCGTGGAATACGGAACCCTGTGTAATGGCGTTGCCGTTTGGTTTACAAGTTAAGATGATTAATGCACCCACGGTAAGCATTACGATTTCGATAGTGTGTGCCATTCCCATTGCTTTGCCGTCAAAGGCTGGGCGTAGGCTTGGGAATGCCCCCATTAATACCACAAGTAATGCACCAAATAGGAATAATCCCACAGACAATTTTGCTGTTGGTTTTAATTGAATGTTATCTGGGTTTACGTCAGTGTGGTTTTCTTTTACATACTCAGGATCTTGTAATAAACGTTGATAATTCGGGTCATCTTTTAATTCTTTACCCATTTTATTGACGAAAATACAAGCCACTGCTAAACCTAAAATGGTTGATGGCATTGTTACCATTAATACATCGCCAAGGTGAATGCCTTGTGGTTCAAGATAGGCTACTACCGCCACCACTGCCGCAGCGATTGGGCTAGCAACGATAGCAAATTGTGATGCAATTACCGCCATTGAAAGTGGACGCTCAGGACGCACGCCGTTGTGGCGGCTTACTTCAGCAATCACAGGTAATACAGAATAGGCAACGTGGCCTGTTCCTGCTAATACGGTGAATGTCCAAGTTACTGCTGGCGCAATAAAGGTGATGTATTTCGGGTGTTTACGCAAAATGTTGGTAGCAATTTTGATCATATAATCTAAACCGCCTGCCGCTTGCATTGCTGCCGCTGCAGAAACTACCGCCATAATCATTAACATTACATTGATTGGTAAGCCCGCTGGTTGTAAACCAAAGCCGAAAGAGAGAATGGCAAGCCCTGCGCCGCCCATTACCCCCAAGCCGATACCGCCAATGCGCGCACCAATCAAAATGCACACCAATACGATGGCAAATTGGAGAAAAAACATAATAGAACCTCTTATAAATGATAAAAGATAAAATGATTTTCTTTTTGAGAATAGCCAAAAGAAAATGTCCACATAAAGGGATACCCCTATAATCGGGCGCTAATATAGCAATAAAGCGTCATTATCGCTATATTTCCGCTAACTATTTTTGTTTATCTCTTGATTTAGAATAAATTATTGAATAACGACACAGGAATTTCACAGACTTCCTTTGAAAGATCAATAAAGTGCGGTTATACTTAAACCTTTATTTTGAACTAAAACAATAGAGAGTAAAATGCAAGAATTTCTACCGATGGCAACCGCTTTTGCCAAAAATCACACATTAATGGTTATTTCTTGGATAGCCGTATTTTTTCTCGTTATTTATACCTATTTCAAAGCATTCACCACCAAAGTGAAAACCATTGAGAATGCGGAATTGGTTAGTTTAATGAATAATAAAGATGCCACCGTGATCGATGTGCGCACCCTTGATGAATTTGAACGTGGGCATATTATTCACAGCATTCATTTACTACCAAGCGAAATTAAAAATCAAAATATTGGTAAAATTGAACAGCATAAAGACAAGCCTGTTGTGGTGGTTTGTGCCACAGGAATGGCAGCTGGCGCGTCCGCAGAGCTTTTGGCTAAACACGGATTTAGCGAAGTGTACGCATTAAAAGAAGGGATTGCAGGTTGGCGTTCAGCGAATTTGCCATTAGTGAAAAAAGATAAATAACTCACAGAGGAATAGAAAATGACTGACCAAAATCAAGAAGTTGCAGCGCAAGAACAAGAGCAAGCAACAGAAGCGGTATTACAAATTCAACGTATTTATGTGAAAGATGTGTCTTTTGAAGCACCAAATCTTCCACATATTTTCCAACAAGAGTGGAAACCACAACTTTCTTTCGATTTAAACACAGAAGTGGTTGAATTGGGTGAAGATCTTTATGAAGTATGTTTAAACATTTCCACCGAAACCACCCTTGAAGAAAGCGGTGATGTAGCATTTATTTGTGAAGTAAAACAAGCAGGCGTGTTTACTGTGAGTGGTCTTGAAGGGGTTCAACTTGCCCATTGCTTAACCTCACAATGCCCAAATATGCTTTTCCCTTATGCGCGTGAATTAATTGCCAGCCTTGTAAACCGCGGCACATTCCCGCCATTAAATCTTTCTCCAGTAAACTTTGATGCACTCTTTATGGAATATCTAGAGCGCCAACAAGCGGAGCAAGCACAAAGCGAGCAACCAGAAACCGTGAATTAATCAGAAAAGTGGGCGAAATGCCCACTTTTTTATATAAATTTCCAAATCTTCTCTGCTTTCCAAATCTCCCCTAACCCCTCTTTACTAAAGAGGGGGATCAGCTCAACTCGTATTTAAGATCTCAAGCAAAAACAATAAAGCCAAAAATCCAGAAAAATCCACCGCACTTTTCTGCGTCATCGAATTTATCATCGCAAAAATGTAGTGGCGGACCGATGTGTCCGCCAGAAATATATGCCCACCACAACAAAACGTAGGATGGGCTTTAGCCCATCATTTAATGTAATTTATTCCCTTTGATGACCTGATTTGATGAGCTGAATCCTCACTCTACCTATCCACATAAAAATGTAAATAATGTCCCAAGAAATCCCCCTCTTTAGTAAAGAGGGGTTAGGGGAGATTTGTTAGCTATATTATGCGATTGGTTATGTAAAAATAATCAGATAAAAAATCACCGCACTTTAATTGTTGGCACAAGTTCCAAATTAAACGCCGCGAGAATTTTTTGTATGGTTTCAAATCTCGGTTTACTGCCTTTAGATAGGGTTTTATACAGACTTTCACGCCCTAAACCCGTTTGTTTAGCCAGCTCCGTCATTCCTCTTGCTTTTGCGACTGTTGAAAGTGCGGTTAAAAATTCTTCTTGATCTCCACTTTTTAGGGTTTCAGCTAAATAAGCCTGTATATCTTCTTCCGTAGTAAGGTATTTTGCTGCGTCAAAATGACTTGTTTTAATATTTGCTTTTAATTTCATTATGTTAATCCTCGATCATCATTCTTGCTTTGTTAATATCTGCCTGTTGTGTTGATTTATCGCCACCACACAACAAAAAATATAAGGTATTGCCATCTTGAATGTAATAAACACGATAACCTGCTCCTGTTGCTATTCGCATTTCATAAAGCCCACCACCTAATGATTTATGATCACCGAAATTTCCTCGCTCGGCTCGCTCTATTCGCTTGATAATTGCCATTTTTGCTATGCGATTTTTTTAAATTCATTAGCCAATGGTCAAATTCAGCTGTTGTTCTTATTTCATTTATTTTTTCCATACTCACCTCCTTTTTAAATTGTATTCTATAAGATACAATTTGGCAAGGTAATCTATCCAACTACTTTATGTAGCACCCTGCCACTAACTCACTTCTGTGAAAATTCTATTTTCAGTCTAATTCAAGTAGGTTAAACTCAAGGCATTAATAGTGAGTGTGATTCACCTTTATTTTCATTATGGGGATTATTAATGCACAACAACATCTCAAATTCACCCATTACCGTGATTGGCGCAGGATCTTACGGCACGGCGCTGGCCATCAGCTTTTCTCGCAATGGTTCGCCGACTTATCTTTGGGGACACGATCCCGTACATATGCAACGCTTAAATGAAGAACGTTGCAACCAAGCTTTTTTACCGAATATCCCTTTTCCAAGTGCGCTTGAAATCGAAAGCGATCTTGCAAGTGCGGTACAAAGATCGCACGATTTATTAATTGTTGTACCAAGCCACGTTTTTGGCGAAGTTTTACAAAAAATCCGACCGCACTTGCAACCACATCACCGCATTGTATGGGCAACCAAAGGTTTAGAGCGTGATACAGGGCGTTTATTGCAACAAGTGGTGGAAGAAAAACTTGGCACGCAATATCCCCTTGCGGTACTTTCTGGCCCAACTTTTGCGAAAGAGCTGGCGGCAGGATTGCCTACGGCGATAGCGCTGGCTTCACACGATCAGGCTTTCGCGGAAGAGTTTCAGGCGCGTATTCATTGCAGTAAGCATTTCCGTGTTTATATTAATCAGGATATGATCGGCGTTCAGCTTGGTGGCGCGATTAAAAACGTGATCGCCATTGGGGCTGGAATGTCTGATGGTATGGGCTTTGGCGCCAACGCACGCACCGCCTTGATTACCCGAGGCTTGGCGGAAATCAGCCGATTAGGTGAAGCCCTTGGGGCAAATCCGAACACCTTTATGGGAATGTCTGGCTTAGGTGATTTAGTGCTAACTTGTACCGACAACCAATCGCGTAACCGCCGTTTTGGTTTAATGCTTGGGCAAGGCAAAAATGCCGAAGAAGCCTTGGCTGAAATTGGACAAGTGGTGGAAGGGTTCTACAACACCAAAGAAGCCTATTTACTCGCCCAGCACCACGGGGTAGAAATGCCGATTACCGAACAAATTTACCAAGTGTTATTCTGCGGTAAAAATGCGCAAGATGTGGCATTAAGCCTGCTTGGACGTGAGCGCAAAGGAGAATAAAATGCCTGCTGAAGTTTGGAAATTACTCCGTCAAGAAGCGAAAGAATTAGCAGAATGTGAGCCAATGCTCGCCAGCTTTTTTCATTCCACCATTCTTAAACATCAAAACCTTGGCAATGCGTTGAGCTATATTTTGGCGAATAAATTAGCCAATCCCATTATGCCAGCCATTGCCCTGCGTGAAATTATTGAAGAAGCCTATCAAGTTGAGCCGGATATTATCGGTAGCGCTGCTTGCGATATTCGTGCGGTGCGCCAACGAGATCCTGCGGTGGAATTATGGACAACGCCGTTGCTTTATTTAAAAGGCTTTCACGCCTTACAAAGCTACCGCATAACCCATTATTTATGGCAGCGTAACCGCAAGGCGCTGGCCATTTATTTGCAAAATGAAATTTCCGTTGCCTTTGATGTGGATATTCACCCTGCGGCAAAAATTGGCTGTGGCATTATGTTCGACCACGCAACAGGCATTGTGGTGGGCGAAACCTCAGTGATTGAAAATGATGTATCCATTTTGCAAGGCGTTACTCTTGGCGGAACAGGAAAAGAATCTGGCGACCGCCACCCGAAAGTGCGTGAGGGGGTGATGATTGGCGCAGGCGCGAAAATTCTCGGTAATATCGAAATCGGACGCTATGCCAAAATTGGCGCAAACTCTGTGGTGCTACAAACTGTGCCTGAATATACCACGGTTGCCGGCGTACCAGCAAAAACCATCGGCAAAGACAAAGCCGCTAAGCCAGCTTTTGAAATGAATCAATGCTTTATTGACGATAAATTCAATGTAAATATCTAATTTCTGCTTTTTACAGAATAAAAACAAAAGTGCGGTGAAAAATGTCGAGATTTTCCACCGCACTTATTTTTTAGCGCATTATAGTTTTTCCACTAACTCCACCGCTGCGCCAATATAAGTGGCTGGGGTGAGTTGTTGTAAGCGCTGTTTTTCGTGCGCTGGAATGTCTAACTTCTCAATAAACTCGCGCATTGCTTGCTCATCAACGCGTTTTCCGCGTGTCAGTTCTTTCAATTTTTCGTAAGGTTTTTCAATGCCATAACGGCGCATTACGGTTTGAATTGGCTCAGCCAACACTTCCCAGTTTTGGTTGAGTTCATCACGCAAGTGCTGTTCATTCACTTCAAGTTTGCTAATGCCTTTTCTTGTGGCGGCATAGGCGATTAAACAATAGCCCAAGCCCACGCCCAGATTACGCAACACGGTGGAATCCGTTAAATCACGCTGCCAGCGAGAAATTGGCAATTTCGCCCCTAAATGCCCCATTACTGCGTTTGCAATGCCTAAATTGCCTTCTGAGTTTTCAAAATCAATCGGGTTCACTTTGTGTGGCATTGTTGATGAACCAATTTCCCCTGCAATAGTGCGTTGTTTGAAGTGATTTAAGGCAATATAGCCCCATAAATCGCGATCAAAATCAATAATAATAGTGTTGAAACGTGCAATGTTATCAAACAATTCGGCAATGTAATCGTGCGGTTCAATTTGCGTGGTGTAAGGATTCCATTTAATGCCGAGCGAAGTAACAAATTCTTCGCTAAATTGATGCCAATCTACATCAGGATAGGCGGATAAATGGGCATTGTAGTTCCCCACTGCACCGTTGATTTTGCCAAGAATTTCAATCTCTTGTAGTTGTTTAAACTGACGTTTTAAGCGATATACCACATTCGCCATTTCTTTCCCAACGGTGGATGGAGAAGCTGGCTGCCCGTGGGTGCGAGAAAGTAATGGGATCGCTTTGTATTCGTGCGCTAGGCGCTCAATTTCAGTAATCAATTTTTGCCATTCAGGCAGAATCACTTCTTCGCGCGCCGTTTTCAGCATTAAGGCGTGGGAAAGGTTGTTAATATCTTCAGAAGTACAAGCAAAATGGATAAACTCACTTACCGCAGCTAATTCTTCAAGTGCGGTGGTCTTTTCTTTCAAAAAGTATTCCACCGCTTTCACATCGTGGTTGGTAGTTTTTTCAATTTCTTTGATACGCTGTGCGTCCGCTAAACTGAAATTTGCCACAATTTCATCAAGGTAATCGTTTGCTTTTTGCGACAAAGAAGGAACTTCTTGAATTTGTGCAGTCGCCGCCAATTTTTGTAGCCAACGAACTTCGACCGTAACACGGAATTTGAGCAAGCCAAATTCACTAAAAATAGCACGCAAAGCCGTTGTTTTGTCTTGATAACGACCATCAATCGGGGAAATCGCGGTAAGTGCGTTTAATTCCATAAGAAAGAACTCCTAAAGGGTTGAGTAAATTTGTTGTGCCGTTGTGGCGATTTTGCCACGGGAAAAAAGAAACTGGTATTTTTTGCCACCCACTTGACGCCATAGTACCGCCGAGCGAATGCCAGCTAACAGACTTGCACGAATACGGTGCTGAATGCCTTGTTGTTGCAAATAATCTGGCGCGCCAAGCACCTGAATACGGCTACCGAGCGGGCTGATGACGTCCACATAAATGCTGGCAAGATTGCTTATCATCTGCTCGTCAAGTAAATCATAAAAATTGAGCTGTGAAGGCAAATAGGCGATGCGTTGCGCCAATTCCGCCTTTGCTTTTGGCGATTTACTCAGCTTGCCTTCCAACGCCAGCAAGCTTACCCAGTAGCGCGTTAGCTCTGCATCTCTGCCATTTAGCTGTTCCATCAAGG
Organism: Avibacterium avium; assembly: GCF_900454535.1. Classification (GTDB taxonomy): domain Bacteria; phylum Pseudomonadota; class Gammaproteobacteria; order Enterobacterales; family Pasteurellaceae; genus Avibacterium; species Avibacterium avium. The sequence continues at coordinate 86,517 of NZ_UGSP01000001.1, read as the reverse complement.
TTTGCAAGCCTAATTTTAAGTTTGCCGCATTGCCACCATAAACTGCTAAGGTATTTTCGGGCGAAGTTTGTAATAAGCTTTGTAGGCTGGCGTTGAAAGCCGAATTATCGGCACTGCCGTGATGAGCGAATTGTTTCACTAGCGTAGCCGCTTGGCATACACCAGCAAGGGCAAGGGTGATGTCGTAATAATCTGCCATTTTGCTATGAATGTTGTATGAAAATCGTTATGTGGGCGAGAATCTCTCAAAAACTGGGGCAATATAGCATTTTTCGCCTTGCTTTAAAAGGCAAACAACAAATGAAAGCAAAATGACAAACCCTTGCTAGGGTCTGTTGATAATTTATTTTGCATTTGAGCTGGCGGCTAGTTTTTGTGAGAAAAAGGTGAATGTGGTAAAGTTTAGTTATTCTAAACAAGCCACAGCCCTGTACTGTGGCGGTTTTATTTCAATCTATTTTAATAAAAAGGAGAACCCAATGAACGCGATGAAAAAAATCGGCTTAATTTGCACCGCACTTTTCCCATTAGTAGCCCAAGCGGAAATTGTTGTGAGCCAAGCCACAATCTTCCCCACGGAAAAAGCAGGGCAACCAAGCGCCATTTTTATGCAGCTGCAAAACACTGGCAATGAAACTGTTAATCTGCTTTTCGCCGAAAGCCAACAGCCCACGCGCCTAGAATTACACGGAATGCACAACGGCAAAATGCACGCACTCAACGGCATTGAAATCCCCGCCAAGCAAAGTATCAGCCTAAAACGCGGTGGCTTACACATTATGGTTTTCAATCTCACCCAGCCAATCCAACAAGGCGAAATTTTCCCAATCAAGCTGTTTTTTGATGATGGGGAGGTGGTGGAAGTAAATGCAGAGGCTGCAACTAAATAACCACATATTCCTTTATAAAAATGTAGTTCAATTACACTTTTTCATTAGAAAAAAGTGTTTTTTTCTGCTTCTTTTTTCCTTGTAAAAAATCATAACCTACTTAAAATAGCCTATCTTGCTAGGGAGAAAATTTTAATGAAACGCACGATTTTACAAGCCTTAGAAAAATGGAAAGCGAAAACCAACAGAAAGCCTTTAATTATTCAAGGCGCTCGCCAAGTGGGCAAAACTTGGGCAATGAAATATTTTGGTAAACATTATTTTAGCAAAGTAGCTTATGTAAACTTTGATAACAATCCAAGAATGAAAACCCTGTTTTCTAGTGATTTTGATATTAACCGATTGATTTTAGGTTTAAAAATCGAAACTGGTGTTGATATTCAAGCAGAAGATACATTGCTCATTTTTGATGAAATCCAAGAAGTCCCACAAGCGTTAACATCGCTCAAATATTTTTATGAAAATGCACCGCACTTTTATATTATCGCGGCAGGCTCATTACTTGGTGTATCCTTACATCATCAAGTTTCTTTCCCTGTGGGGAAAGTGGATTTTATGCCAATGTATCCTATGCACTTTAGCGAATTTTTGTTGGCATTGGGGCAAGATGATCTTGTTACATTACTCAAAACGCAAGATTGGGCATTAATTTCTGCAATGAAAAGTCGGTATATTGAACTATTACGACAATATTACTTTATTGGTGGAATGCCTGAAGCCGTGCAAACTTTTATTGATACACAAAATTTTGATGCTGTAAGGGAAGTGCAACGTAATTTGCTGATCGCCTATGAGCAAGATTTTTCTAAACATATTCAAGACGGCTATACGGTACAAAAAGTGCGGTCTATTTGGGCATCAATTCCAGAACAATTAGCAAAGGAAAATAAAAAGTTTTTTTATGCCAATCTACAAAAAGGAGCAAGAAGCAAAGATTACGAAATTGCGTTGCAATGGCTAAAAGATAGCGGATTAGTACATTGTGTACAGCGAATTAAAAAGCCACATTTACCGCTTTCAGCCTATCAAGATAATGCATTCAAGCTATATGGCTTAGACGTTGGCTTGCTAGCTGCGCAAAGCCATTTAGATATCAGCACCTTACTTGAAGGCAATCGCATTTTCAGTGAGTTCAAAGGAGCATTGACCGAACAATATGTATTACAGCAATTCATTGCTCAACAGGATAATCCTGTATGCTATTGGGCAACCGAAAAAGGAACGGCGGAGGTCGATTTTGTGATACAGCTGCAACAATCGATCATTCCGATTGAAGTAAAAGCAGAAGAAAATTTGAAGGCAAAAAGCCTACGCGTTTATGTGGAGCAATATAATCCTAAACAGGCTCTGCGCTTTTCTATGGCGGATTATCGCCATCAAGATTGGATAATCAATATTCCTTTGTATGCCGTACAAGAAAGTTTAAATTTACATACGGCATAACCTTTTTATTATAAATAAAGCCGCCAAGCAATATTGACGGCTTTAACTTACTCCCCCGATCGATTCTCTTCCCCTGGTTGCCAATCAACCTTGCCACCTGCGAGCAGGGTGAGCATCATTGATTTGGTTTCTTGTTCGAGTTCTTTGGCGCGGGCGATCATTCGTTCGTTGCTAAATACGGAAATTTCAGGATCGTAAAGGCTTGCCATTTCAGCTAAGCCGTGGCGATCGCGGTGGTAGTAAAATTCCGCAATTTGTTTGGCTTTTTCTTTGTCCATTCCAAGCTGTTCTAAGGCTAAACGGCCGCTTCGGATCGCGGAATCGAAAGTTTCTCGCACAATATTTCTTGCCCCAGCACGGTATAAATCATAAACGTGCAGGCGATCGTAAGCACGGGTGATAATCGGTAAATTCGGGTAAAAGTGATGCGCAAAGTGGGCGATTTGTATGGCTTGTTCTTTGTCATCAAGGGCAATCACTAATAATTTGGCTTTAGCAATGCCTGCAGTTTCCAACAAGTCAGAACGAGAGCCATCTCCAAAATAGGTTTTTAAACCAAAGCGCGATAAGCCTTCCACTAAGGTGGCGTCGTAGTCAATAACCGTAGGCTTGTAGCCGCAACTCATTAACATTCCGCTGATAATTTGCCCGTAACGTCCGTGGCCGATAATGAGTACGTCATTTTGATCTTCAATGGTGTCGTTTTCGCGCTGTTGTTGGTGGCTTGCACGCGGTACGATCAGTTTATCGTAACCAATAAATAAGAAAGGCGTGAGCAACATTGAAATGGCCACGGCAAGTAATAATTTGTCGGTGATTTCTCTTGGTAGAATGCCATTTTGTTGGCTGAAAGAAAGTAGCACAAAACCAAATTCCCCCGCTGGAGCAAGGCTTAGAGCGAATAAATTACGGTTAAGGCGATCCAAGCGAAATATTAACCCCAGCCCCCATAAGACAATGGCTTTGATGAGAATAAATAATAGCGTGATGCCTAAAATCACCGTGAAGTCATTGAATAATAAGCTGAAATTAATATCTGCGCCTACGGTAATGAAAAACAAACCAAGCAATAAGCCTTTGAACGGTTCAAGATTGCTTTCTAGTTCGTGGCGATATTCACTATTTGCCAATACCACGCCCGCCAAGAATGTGCCTAAGGCAGGCGAAAGGCCGATAGCCGACATCATCGCTGCAATGCCGATCACCAATGCTAAGGCAAATGCGGTGAAAATTTCACGGGTTCTTGATGCGGCAATATAGCGGAAAATCGGGCGCGCGAGAAAATAGCCACCAAAGATAATCGAACCAATCACGCTAAAGGTGATCAGGGTTTTGACATAATTATTCACCCCGTCTAATAAATTGTCTGAATGTTGCTCGGCGCTATGCAGACTATCAATCAATTCAGGCGAAGCAAGCATTGGCAAGAACGCTAAAATCGGAATGATGGCAATATCTTGGAATAACAGCACGGAAAAACTGCTTTGCCCCCCAGGGCTATTCAACAAATGCTTTTCCCCCAAGGTTTGCAACACAATCGCAGTGGACGACACTGCCAACACACAGCCAATGGCAATGCTCATTTCCCAGCTAAAATTAAGCAAATGGGCAACCCCTGCAATCGCGCCAATAGATAGAATGACCTGCAAGCCCCCTAAGCCGAGCAACTTAGTGCGTAGCGCCCATAGCATTTTAGGATCAAGCTCTAAACCGATTAAAAATAACATCATCACCACGCCAAATTCAGCAACGTGCTGCACGCGTTCGGTTTCCTGTCCGACTAAGCCTAAAATTGGCCCAATCGCCACCCCTGCCAACAAATAGCCCAGCACTGAACCTAATCCCAAACGTTTGGAAATTGGCACGGCCACCACGGCGGCAAAGAGATAGATAAACGCGGAAGTTAGTAATGATGTCATAATGGATTGCTGCCCTCATAGTGATTGATAAAATAGCATTAAGCCTAGCATAGAATAGATATTTCGCCAAAGATCTGGGCTAAATAAAAAGCTCAAAAAAATATACCGCACTTTTCTAATCAAAGAGAAAATGCTAAATACGCCGCCTGTTTGCGTCCATTGTTATTGTTATCTCTGTTTGGCTTGATAAACGCAATGGTTGAAATCCATTAGAGTAGAAAGAAAGGGAAATGATGAGATAAAAAAGTGCGGTGATTTTTACCGCACTTTTTCCTTTAGTTTATTGTATTTGCTAAGGCTAAAAATTCTTCTTCGGTTAAAATTTTCACGCCTAATTCAAGGGCTTTGTTGAGTTTCGAGCCTGCGTTATCGCCCGCGATTAAATAATCGGTTTTGGCGGAAACGCTGCCAGTAACTTTACTGCCGAGCTGTTGTAATAAGGCTTTGGCATCGTTGCGTGCCATTTGGGTGAGTGTACCAGTGAGCACCACGGTTTTACCTTTTAGTGGATTTTCCCCCACTTCTTGCACTTGCACATCGTCCCAATGTACGCCTTGGCCTATCAAATCGTTTACCACGTCCACATTATGCGGTTCACGCCAAAATACGAAAATGCGATTTGCCACCACTTCGCCCACATCAGGCACTTCTTGCAGCTGCTCAATAGTCGCATTTTTCACCGCGTCTAAATTTTTAAAATGATTGGCTAAATTGAGCGCCGTGGCTTCGCCCACATCGCGAATACCAAGCGCAAAGATAAAACGCGCAAGAGTAGTTTTTTTCGCTTTTTCTAAGCTATTTAACGCATTTTCGGCAGATTTCGGCCCCATTCGCTCTAAACGCATTAGGGTGACTTCATCTAATTTAAACAGATCCGCAGGGGTGTGAATGAGTTCGCGATCTACCAGTTGCTCAATAAGTTTTGCGCCCACGCCGTCAATATCCATCGCTTTACGCGAAACAAAATGTTTGAGTGCTTCTTTGCGCTGTGCTTCGCAAAACAAGCCACCGGTACAACGCGCAACGGCTTCGCCCTCAATACGCACAATCACCGAGCCACACACAGGACAATGCGTAGGGAAAATAATCGGTTTTGCATTGGCTGGACGGCGATCTGCCACTACACCAATAATTTGTGGGATAACGTCCCCTGCGCGGCGGATAATCACGGTGTCGCCAATGGCGATATTCAAACGTTCGATCTCATCGCCGTTATGCAAGGTGGCGTTGCTTACGGTTACGCCTGCCACAAACACAGGTTCAAGTTTTGCCACGGGCGTAATTGCGCCTGTTCTGCCCACCTGAAATTCCACATCGTTTAGCACGGTGAGTTCTTCTTGCGCAGGGAATTTATAGGCAATCGCCCAACGTGGTGCTTTGGAAATAAAACCAAGCTGTTCCTGCAAGGCAATGTCGTTAATTTTCAGCACCGTGCCGTCAATGTCGTAACCTAAATGCGGACGTTTTTCTGCCATAGTGCGGTAGAATTTCAGCACATTTTCCACGCCATTACATAGCTCAATTTCTTTATTAACCGGAATGCCGATGGATTTCAGCCATTGCAAGCGAGCAAAATGGGTATTGGGTAACTGCACGCCTTCTGCCACACCAATACCATAAGCATTGAGCATTAATGGGCGTTGGCGGGTGATTTTGGGATCAAGCTGACGCAAGGATCCTGCCGCCGCATTGCGTGGATTAGCAAAGGTTTTTTCCCCTTTGGCGAGCGCTATTTCATTGAGCTTTTCAAAGCCAGCTTGTGGCATAAATACTTCACCGCGCACCTCTAAACGTGCTGGTGGATTGTCGGTTAAAAGCTGTAACGGAATATTGCGAATGGTGCGAATATTGGCAGTGATGTCCTCGCCTGTTGTGCCATCACCACGGGTTGCCGCTTGGGTTAGCACACCATTTTCATACAAAATACTCACCGCTAAACCGTCTAATTTCGGCTCACAACAGAAAGTTAATGGCTCAGGCAGCACGCCTAAGCGATCTTGGATACGTTTCACGAAAGCATTAAATTCTTCATCAGAAAAAGCGTTATCCAAGGAAAGCATTGGAATTTCGTGGGTTACCTGCGCAAAGCCTGCGAGGGGTTTTGCCCCCACACGTTGGGTGGGCGAGTGGCTGTCGGCAAATTCAGGGTGAGCCTGCTCCAAGGCTTTTAACTGGTGAAATAGACGGTCATATTCTGCATCGGGAATTTTTGGATCGTCCAAAACGTGATACTGATATTCGTGATAGCGCAAGGTTTGGCGTAATTGTTCAATTTGCTGGGCAAGGGTTTGTTCTGTCATCATTAAATTCCTTCTAAAAAATCACCGCACTTTTTCGTTAAAAATTGGCGCTTGTGCAAATAATTAAGGCGGACACAGTGGCCCGCCAGTTGCGATAAAAGAAAGTGTGGTGCTTTTTTCTGTCTTTTTAAGCACTCACTTTAGCCAAATAGGCTTTTTCCGCATTTTCATCAAAAATTTCTTGCTGATCCGTTAGCACAAAGCCACCCAGTTCTTCAGCAAGGGTTTTGGCGGCACGGATCATCATTCGTAAATTGACGAGATCATTACCGTGGGACGGCAGCTGCATAAATAATGCGATGCCTACGGTGTAGAAATCTGCCATATTGTTTGGATCAAAGGTGCCGGGATGTTGAATATTCGCTGCACTGAATAACACAGGGCTTGCTACATTGAGATCAACGTGGCGGTGATAAATTTGGCGGTTGCCAAAAATAAACCCTAAACTATCGAATGCTTTCTCTAATGACAAGCCGTGAAACTCTTTGCCTTCAGGCGAAACCACATACAGCATAATAAAATCTTTCGCGCCTTGATCTTGCTGTTGTGGTTCTTCTTTTTCTGCTGGCTGGACGGAAACATTTTGTTGCACTTCTTCAAATTCCACAATTGGACGCTCACGTTCAATTTGAATAACATTTTCCGTTGGCGTGGCTAAAACTTCCGTTAATTGATGTTCTGCGTGAATACCCTCTTCTGTGTTCACCGTAGATTCAATTTCTGCAATGGTTGCATTAGCTAAATGTTGCGGAGAAGAGTAAGACACCGCAGGCTCAACGCTGGTTTGAACTGGCTGCGGCTCATTTGGCAAACTGATTTTAATCTGATTAATCGCTTGTTCAAAATTTTGCGGTTCTTGCACTTGAGTTTGCTCAAAATAGACCGGCTGATTTTGGTTAAAATCAAGATTTTGCTGCGTTGATGAAATTGGCTCAGGTTGTTGAGTAAATGATTGAGCTGGCTGGGCCATTGGTTCTCTGGTGGCAAAATTAGCCGCGTTGTGTTCTGGCTGGCGTGGAGCGCTTTCTTTGCTAAAGCTATTACTTTTCTCGAAGATCTGTGATTTCTCGCGGCGGTTAGACCAAATGCCGTGCGCCACTAAAGCAACTAATGCTACCACACCAAGAATAATCAAAATTGTATTCAAATCCATTGCGTTATGTTCTCCCATTAAGGATATTGACCAAGTGGAAAAATTGCTGCTAGCTTACCATATTTTGCAAATTCGGTGATATGCAAAAATTGATTTTTTTCACCGCACTTTGTATGCTAAACCGCATTTTTATTTGATTAGAGAGATTTTTTAGGAAAAGTAATGTTGCAAGCAAAGGAACTTAAACAAGGTTTTCACTATTTTGTGATGGGCTGGCATTTGATTACACAAAAAGGCTTAAGACGTTTTGTGATTATGCCAATTTTGCTCAATATTTTATTGCTTTCGGGGCTGTTTTGGCTGTTCATGAGCAATATTGGCGGGCTAATTGATAGCCTGATTAGCTATGTTCCCGATTGGTTAGCGTGGTTAAGTGGCATTTTACTTGCGTTATCCATTTTTATGCTTTTAACCCTATTTTATTTTGCCTTTACCACCCTTTCAGGCTTTATTGCCGCCCCTTTCAACGGCTTGCTCGCAGAAAAAGTGGAGCAAATGCTCACGGGCGAAAATCTCATTGAAATGAGTACAATGGATTTCATCAAAGATATTCCACGAATGTTAGGGCGTGAATGGCAAAAATTATGGTATAGCTTACCAAAACTTATCGCCTTGTTTTTACTAAGTTTTATTCCTGTATTAGGGCAGTCTATCGTGCCTGTGCTGACCTTTTTATTTACTGCGTGGATGATGGCGATCCAATATTGCGATTACCCTTTTGATAACCACAAAATTCCTTTCCATATTATGCGTAATGAATTGGGCGAAACACGCACGCTAAGTTTAACCTTTGGCGGCTTAATTACTTTTTGTACCTTTGTGCCAATCATCAATTTGGTGATTATTCCTGTGGCAGTATGCGGTGCAACGGCAATGTGGGTGGAAAAATATCGCGATAACGCCTTATTTGAATTTAAACCGCATCATAAATCGACACAAAATAGTCGCACGAAAATTGTCAATAATCAGCGAGATGCGTTAAAAAATCACTCAGATCGCTTTATTAACTAATTGAAATTAAAGCCTAAATAGCCGTTAGTTATAAAATATAGCAAACGGCTATTTTTTATTGCCGAAAAACTATGCTAAAAATGACCGCACTTTTAATTCAAATTTAAACAGGTGAACACAATGACAATTTATAGCGATAATTCTTATTCCATCGGACGCACCCCCTTAGTCCGCCTTAAACATTTTGGCAACAATGGCAATCTTGTGGTGAAAATCGAAGGGCGTAACCCAAGTTTTAGCGTGAAATGTCGCATTGGTGCGAATATGATCTGGCAAGCGGAAAAAGACGGTATTCTCACCAAAGACAAAGAAATTGTTGATGCCACCAGCGGTAACACAGGGATTGCCTTAGCCTATGTGGCAGCGGCTCGAGGCTACAAATTGACCCTTACAATGCCTGAAACAATGAGTTCCGAGCGTAAGCGTTTATTGAGAGGCTTGGGCGTTAATCTTGTGCTAACAGAGGGCGCAAAAGGAATGAAAGGGGCAATCGCGAAAGCCGAAGAAATCCTTGCGAGCGATCCGAATCGTTATGTGATGCTCAAACAATTTGAAAACCCCGCCAACCCAGATATTCACCGCCAAACTACTGGGGTAGAAATTTGGAATGATACGGACGGAAAAATCGATGTGTTGGTCGCTGGCGTGGGAACAGGCGGCACAATCACAGGGCTCTCTCGAGCCATCAAACTTGATAAAGGCAAACAAATTCTTTCTGTTGCCGTTGAGCCTGAAGAAAGCCCAGTGATCACACAAACCTTAAATGGCGAAGAAGTGAAACCCGGCCCGCATAAAATTCAAGGCATCGGCGCAGGATTTATCCCAAAAAATCTCGATCTTTCCTTAATCGATCGCGTAGAACGCGTGGATAGCGAAACCGCTATTGCCACCGCGCGCCGTCTAATGGCGGAAGAAGGAATTCTAGCCGGCATTTCATCGGGGGCTGCAGTAGCCGCGGCCGATCGCCTTGCCAAATTACCCGAATTTGCCGATAAACTGATTGTCGCCATTCTCCCTTCCGCCGCAGAGCGTTATTTAAGCACCGCATTGTTTGAAGGAATTGAAGGTTAAGCAGAAAATAACACAACAGTGCCTTGTATTTTTAGTCTAAATGCAAGGCACTACAATGAGGAATGAATGTTCCTTTTATTCACCAACCATTTCGCTAAATAACAACGGTGTAAAGCCATTTTTTAAGTCAATTTGCACCGCACTATGTAAGGGAAATTCGTGTTGGCTAATCACATTTAAAGACTGTCCTGCCACTTCCACTTGATATTTATAATAAGCGCCTAGAAAGCGTTGTTGGCGAATAATACCGTTGGCTTGTGTTGGGGTATCTGCCACGCGTAATTGTAGCTGTTCGGGGCGGATTGCGAGATAGTTCGGTGCTTGTTGCGATTGATGGGGGGAACACAAATGCAGGCCAAGTAGCGATTGGCAACGCTGATCATCAATGGGCTGGCAAGGCAGATAATTCATTTCCCCCAAAAAGTTAGCAACAAAAGGGCTGTTTGGCTGTTGGTAAACGGTACTTGGCGCGCCGATTTGACAGATTTTTCCTTGGTTCATTACCGCTAATTTATCCGCAAAGAGAAAGGCTTCTTCTTTGCTATGGGTAACGAAAATGGCGGGAATATGCTGTTGTTTTAGAATATGGCGAATTTCTTCGATCATTTGATGGCGAACTTGGCTGTCAATGTTAGAAAAAGGCTCATCAAGCAATAATAATTTGGGCTGACAAGCTAGCGCGCGGGCAATGGCAACGCGCTGTTGCTGACCACCTGAAAGCTCGTGGGGATAGCGTTTTTCTAAACCTTGTAAATGCACAAGTGCGGTCATTTTTTGTAAGTTTTTTGTTTGCTCGCTTTTATTTATTTGATGCAACCCAAATAGAATATTTTCCGCCACGGTTAAATGGGGAAAAAGTGCATAATCTTGAAAGATCAGCCCTATTTCTCGCTCATTCGCCTCAAAATGTTGAATTTCTTTATCTTGCAAACGAATATTACCTGCACTCAGCGGAATTAATCCTGCAACGGCTTTGAGCAAGGTGGTTTTTCCGCAGCCACTTGCACCGAGCAGACACACAATATCATCATTTTCAATGGAGAGATTAAGATCTTGCAAAATGGGCTGATTGTTATAGCAGCAGGTTAAATGGGTAATATCTAAAGTATTCATTATTAAGCTTTTTTCCCTGATTGCAGTAAAGAACGAGTTAAAATCAACACGGGAATAATCCCCACTAAAATAAGCACTAAGGCGGGTAAGGCGGCGCGTTCAAGCTGTTCATCTGAAGTAAAGGTGAAAACGTGGGTGGCGAGCGTATCAAAATTAAACGGACGCAACAATAAAGACGCATTGAGTTCTTTCATACTTTCAATAAAAACCAGCAATAATGCAGTGAAAATGCCTTTACGCATTAGGGGCAAGTGAATTTTGCGCCAAATTCCCCAAGATTTATAGCCTAACATTCTGCCTGCCATATCTAAAGACGGCGGAATTTGACTCAAGCTAGTTTCTAAGCTGCCCAAAGCCATTGCCGAAAAGCGGATTACATAAGCGGATACCAAGGCGAAAATGGAGCCTGAAAATACCAAGCCAAGCATTGGCAAATCAAGCCATTTTAACAAGCGGTTAAGTTGATGATCGGCAAAGGTAAAAGGAATTAACAAGCCGATTGCCAAAACTGTCCCGGGAATAGCGTAACCTAGCGCAGAAAAGCGCACGACTATTTTGGCCAAAGGCGTTGGGCGTAACCTTGCCCAAAAGTGCATTAATAATGCTAAGCATACGCAGATGATCATTGCTAGCCCAGAAACTAGCAAGCTGTTTTGGCTATATTGCCAGAAATCCGCTGTCCACGCTTGTTCAAAATAGATAATTGACCAATAACTTAGCTGAAAGAGCGGGATAAAAAATGCAAGAATAATTAACAGTGTGCTGAATAACAGTAAGCCCCAGCCTAGTCCATTAAGCCGTTGGGTTTGCGCAGGGCGCTGTCCTGAACGTTGATAATAGCGCTGCTGGCGGCGTGCATAACGTTCAATGCTGATAAATAGCACTAACAACCCGAGCATAAACAGAGAAATCTGCGCTGCGGCTTGCAAATCGCCAAAGCCAAGCCAAGTGTCGTAAATCGCCGTAGTGAGTGAAGGAATGGCAAAAAACGCTACCGTGCCAAAATCGCCCAAGGTTTCCATTGCCACCAAAGCACAACCCACCGCAATAGCTGGTCGGATAAGGGCAAAGGTAATTTTGTAAAACACACGCCAACGGCTTGCGCCCAATAGTTTTGCGCTTTGCTGTAAATTGTCGCCTTGCTCCATCAACGCCATTCTGACTAATAAGAAAATATAAGGATACAACGACAACGCCAAAATAAAGCAAGCGCCGCCTAGGCTACGAATGGAAGGAAACCAATAATCTTGCTTGCTTTGCCAATCAAACCAAGTGCGTAAACTTTGTTGCACGATGCCGGGATAGTCTAAAAAATCCGTGTAAAGATAGGCAGATAAATACGCAGGAATGGCAAGGGGCAGGCAAAGTAACCATTGCAACAGCGTTTTGCCAACAAAATGATAACGCGACACCAAAAATGCGCAGGGCAAGGCAAAGCATAAACTGAGCGCAGTTGTGCCGAATACTAAGCTTAGAGAATTGAATAAATAGTCGGTAAACACCGTTTGCCATAAATGTTGCAAACTGTGCAATGAGCCTTCAAACGCCGAAAACAACAAGGCGATAATCGGCAGCAAGAAGAACCCCAATACCGCCAATAATGCGATAAGTGCGGTGCTTTTTGCGAAAAAATTTTTGTGTTTTGCGGAATTATCCATAATCAAAATAAAACTAGCCTATCCCTGATGGGTATAGGCTAGCATAGATTGGATCTATTACAGATCAAATTTTACTTCATCGATTAATTTCAACGCATTTTCATAGTTTTCTGCGATTTTTTCTAATGGCAAATCATCTTGTTTAAATTCACCCCAAGATTGTACCAATTTAGATTTTTGTACAGAGGGTTTTACTGGATATTCGTGGTTCAATTCAGCATAAAGATGCTGTGCTTTGTCGCCACTTAAAAATTCCACTAATTTCACCGCGTTGTCTTTATTTGGTGCATATTTTGCCACTACCACACCGCTGATGTTCATATGTGTTCCCACGGTTTCTTGGTTTGGATAGTTGATATAAGCCGCTTCCGCCCAGCTTTTTTGTTTTTCATCTTCCAGCATTTTGCCGTAATAATAGCTATTGCCTAATGAATAATCGCACACGCCTTCTTTAATGGCTTTCACTTGATCACGGTCGCCACCCTGTGGTTTTTGTGCCAAGTTCGCTTTTAATCCTGTTAAGAAATCTTTGGCTTTTTCTACGCCATCGTGAGCAATCATTGAAGCAATTAACGAAACATTGTAAGAATGTTTGCCTGAACGCACACAGACTTTGCCTTTTAATTCTGGTTTGGCTAAATCATAGTAAGTGAAGCTTGCTGGCAATTTACCCACGCGATCTTTCGATGAATACACTACGCGCGCACGGCTAGTCAGCGCAAACCATTTGCCTTGGCTATCACGGAATTGTGCGGGAATGTTGCTATCTAACACCTTGGATTGAATAGGCTGTGCCAAGCCCGCATTCACAATTTCCATCACGCGGCTAATATCCACAGTTAATAGCACATCAGCCGGGCTAAGCTCGCCTTCTCGTTTCACACGCTCAACAAGCCCTTTATCCGCATAAATAAAGTTTACTTTCACCCCCGTTTCTTGCTCAAATTGTTTTAAAATCGGCTCAATGAGGTAAGGTTGACGGTAAGAATAGACATTCACTTCGTTGGCGGCGAAAGCAGGCGCTGCAAACGTGGTTAATAAGGCCAAAGCAGATAATGTTTTTTTCATTGCACGTTCTCCGTGGTTAAAGTTGAGTGATTGGTTAAAATCTCTGCGTTTTTGCACCGTACTTTGCGTAGAAAATAGAATTTCTCCTTTTGAATTCAGTGAAAAACGCCTGTTAAATTTAGCTGAAACTTTTTAGCCAAGCTTTGTTTTAGCTAGCATTGACTTTACCGAAAAAAATACGATAAGTAAATAAAAATTATTCTCATCTTTATCTCAAAAGTGCGGGGCTTTTTTACCTATTTTTGCAAAAAATTTTTTGCTATTCTCTTGAAAGGAAAAAATCCTGCCCCATATTGAAGATACTTTTTTGTTTTAAAACCTCAACTTAAGAAGGAAATTACAATGAATATTCGTCCATTACACGATCGTGTGATCATCAAACGTGAAGAAGTGGAAACCCTTTCTGCTGGTGGTATTGTTTTAACAGGTTCAGCAGCAACCAAATCAACCCGTGCTAAAGTGCTTGCCGTGGGCAAAGGTCGCATTTTAGAAAACGGCACAGTATTGCCTTTAGATGTAAAAGTTGGCGACACCATTATCTTCAATGATGGCTATGGCGTGAAAGCGGAAAAAATTGATGGCGAAGAAGTGTTAATCATTTCTGAAAGCGATATTTTAGCTATCGTAGAATAATCCCAAATCAATCATCAAAAAGTGCGGTTATTTTTCACCGCACTTTTAGCAAAATTAATTATTAAGAAGGAATAAAAAATGGCAGCAAAAGACGTTAAATTTGGCAATGATGCTCGCGTAAAAATGCTTAACGGCGTAAACATTCTTGCAGACGCAGTGAAAGTAACCCTTGGCCCGAAAGGTCGTAATGTAATTTTAGACAAAGCCTTTGGCGCACCAACGATCACGAAAGACGGCGTATCCGTTGCGCGTGAAATCGAATTAGAAGATAAATTTGAAAATATGGGCGCACAAATGGTGAAAGAAGTGGCCTCTAAAGCCAATGACGCGGCAGGGGACGGTACAACAACGGCAACCGTATTAGCCCAAGCTATCGTAAACGAAGGCTTAAAAGCCGTGGCTGCGGGAATGAACCCGATGGATTTAAAACGCGGTATTGATAAAGCCGTGAGTGCTGTTGTGGCTGAATTAAAAGCCCTTTCTAAACCGTGCGAAAGCTCAAAAGAAATTGAACAAGTGGGCACAATTTCAGCAAACTCAGACAATGTAGTCGGTAAACTTATTGCTGAAGCAATGGAAAAAGTGGGCAAAGAAGGTGTGATCACCGTAGAAGACGGCACAGGTTTAGAAGATGAATTAGCAGTGGTTGAAGGTATGCAATTCGATCGCGGTTACCTTTCACCTTATTTCATCAACAAACCAGAATCTGCAACCGTAGAATTTGACAATCCGTTCATTCTTTTAGTGGACAAAAAAATCTCTAACATTCGTGAATTATTGCCAGTGTTAGAAGCTGTTGCGAAAGCAGGTAAACCATTGTTAATTATCGCTGAAGATGTGGAAGGCGAAGCCCTTGCGACCTTGGTGGTAAACACAATGCGTGGTATCGTGAAAGTGGCTGCGGTAAAAGCACCGGGCTTTGGTGATCGCCGTAAAGCAATGTTGCAAGATATTGCGATTTTAACCGCTGGTACTGTGATTTCTGAAGAAATCGGTATGGAGTTAGAAAAAGCGACTTTAGAAGATTTAGGTCAAGCGAAACGTGTTGTGATCAACAAAGACAACACAACCATTATTGACGGCGTGGGCGAAGAAGCGCAAATCAAAGGCCGTGTGGCACAAATTCGTCAGCAAATTGAAGAAAGCACTTCAGATTACGACAAAGAAAAATTACAAGAACGCGTGGCTAAATTAGCTGGCGGTGTGGCTGTAATTAAAGTGGGTGCGGCAACTGAAGTTGAAATGAAAGAGAAAAAAGATCGCGTTGAAGATGCTTTACACGCAACTCGTGCAGCTGTGGAAGAAGGTATCGTAGCTGGTGGTGGTGTTGCCTTAATCCGCGCGGCAACCAAAGTGGCAGCAAGCTTAAAAGGCGATAATGAAGAGCAAAACGTGGGTATCAAACTTGCCTTGCGTGCAATGGAAGCCCCATTACGCCAAATCGTTACCAACGCTGGGGAAGAAGCCTCTGTGGTGGCAAGTGCGGTGAAATCGGGTGAAGGAAACTTCGGTTACAACGCGGGTTCTGAGCAATATGGCGATATGCTTGAAATGGGTATCTTAGATCCAACCAAAGTAACCCGTTCAGCCCTTCAATTCGCTGCCTCTATTGCGGGATTAATGATTACCACCGAAGCAATGGTTACCGAAATTCCAAAAGAAGATAAAGCAGACCTAGGCGCTGGTATGGGCGGTATGGGTGGAATGGGCGGTATGATGTAATTCATCGTCTATCCTTTGACCAATAAAAAACCTGTTGTGGATTTCCGCAACAGGTTTTTTGTTATCTTACCGTTATGATTCTGGCTAAATTGATTCTTCTTACCTATGAGATTGAATGCACTAAACGAATTTTAGCAAGCAATGCCTCACAACATTGATCCAATAATTCATAAGTTTGCTCGAAATTTTTGGTGTACCAAGGATCGGGGATATGATCGATGCCAAGGTTTGGACAAAGTTGGGTGATTTGAAATAATTTTTCAGGGTAATGCCCAAATAATTTTTCCAAATCCGCTAAATTTTGATTGTCCATTGCAATCAGATAATCAAAATCCTGACAATCTTTTGACCGCACTTTTCGGCTAGTAAAGCCTTTATTATCAATATGATGTAATTCAAGGGTTTCTGCTGTGCCACAGTGCATATCTTCGCCATCGTGCCAGCCTGATGTTCCCGCACTATCGCAGAGGATTTTATCGGCTAGCCCCGCTTGTTTCACTTTTTCGCGGAAAAGATATTCTGCCATTGGGGAACGGCAGATGTTCCCCAAGCAGACAAAAAGCACCTTCACTGTCATTAGCTCGTTCCCCATAAATCATATTCATCGGCTTGCGTAATGGTAACGTTAATCACCTGTCCCACACTCACCGCTTGGTTTGACAGGTTATCCACATAAACCACGCCATCAATTTCTGGTGCGTCTGCCATTGAGCGTCCGATAATGCCCTCTTCGTCAATTTCGTCCACAATCACTGGCAGCGTTTTGCCAATTTTTTGTTGTAAACGCTGTGCGGAAATGGCTTGTTGCACTTGCATAAAGCGATGGAAGCGTTCTTCTTTTACCTCTTCTGGCACTTGATCTGGCATATCTGTGGCGACCGCACCTTCTACCGGGCTAAATTTAAAACAGCCAACACGATCTAATTGTGCTTCTTGCAAGAAATCTAAAAGCTGTTGGAAATCTTCTTCCGTTTCCCCTGGGAAACCCACAATAAAGGTAGAACGCAAGGTTAATTCAGGGCAAATTTCACGCCATTTTTTAATTCGTTCAAGGGTGCGATCGATTGAACCGGGGCGTTTCATCGCTTTGAGAATTTTCGGGCTGGCGTGTTGTAATGGAATATCCAAGTACGGCAAAATTTTGCCCTCCGCCATTAATGGAATCAAATTATCCACGTGCGGATAAGGATACACATAATGCAAACGCACCCAAATGCCTAAGGTGGCCAACTGTTCGCACAGGCTGATGAGATTGTTTTTAATCGGCTTACCGTTCCAGAAAACCGTTTTATTTTGATTTTCTTTGCTTTGATCTAAAGAATAAGCAGAGGTATCTTGCGACACGATAAGCAACTCTTTTACGCCCGCATCGGCAAGGCGTTTGGCTTCATCTAACACTTGCGTAATCGGGCGGCTATCTAAATCCCCACGCATTGAGGGGATAATGCAGAACGTACAACGATGATCGCAACCTTCAGAAATTTTCAAATAGGCATAATGCTTCGGCGTAAGTTTTACGCCTTGCGCTGGTACAAGGCTAACATAAGGATTGTGGGCAGGCTTCGGCACATATTTATGCACTTGCTCCATCACCGCTTCATAGCTATGTGGGCCTGTCACTTCCAGCACTTTTGGGTGAACTTCACGAATGCGATCTTCTTTCGCCCCCAAACAGCCCGTAACGATCACCTTGCCATTTTCTTCCAATGCCTCGCCGATGGCTTCTAAAGATTCCTGCACCGCACTGTCAATAAATCCGCAGGTATTGACGATCACTAAATCGGCATTTTCATAACTCGGAATAATGTTATATCCGTCAGAACGCAACTCCGTTAAAATACGCTCTGAATCCACTAAATTCTTAGGACAACCTAAGCTAATAAAACCAATATTTGGCGCTGAACTCATACAATAATCTCAATAATCACTCAAAACGGTGCATTGTACAAAATTCGTATGCAAAAGGCGATAAGTGCGGGGAAATTTCGCGGAAAAAAGCACCGCACTTGTAAAGATAAATTGACCAATCCCTGATCCTAATTTTACTTTTCGTTGTATTCCCCCTAGATCTTTCTCTATAATGCCTCAAACATTAAATTTAGGACATTATGAAAAAAATAGCGATAATTTCCACCGCACTTTTATTATTAAGTGGTTGTGGCACGGTGGTGAAATTGGTTGATCCTACCGAACCTTATGAAAGTTATGCAGGCACAAAATACGATTGGGAAATGACCCAAAAGTGGGGGCTGCCAATTTTAGACTTGCCGTTATCTTTTTTATTAGACACCGCATTATTGCCCTATGCGTGGGCGGAAGAATCGAAATGAAATTAAACGCACAGCAACAACAAGCCGTTCATTATGTGTCTGGGCCTTGCTTGGTTTTGGCGGGCGCTGGCTCGGGCAAAACACGGGTAATCATTAATAAAATTGCCCATTTGATCGCAAATTGTGGCTATTCTGCCAAGCACATTGCAGCGGTAACCTTTACCAATAAAGCCGCACGCGAAATGAAAGAGCGGGTGGCACATTCCATCGGTAAAGATCAAAGCCGTGGCTTGACGATCTCCACTTTTCACACCCTTGGTTTCGACATTGTAAAGCGTGAACATAAGCATTTAGGGCTCAAATCGGCCATTACGTTGTTTGATGATTCCGATCAAATGGCGTTATTGAAAGAATTAACCAAAGATCTGCTACAAGAAGATAAAGATCTGTTGAAAGCCTTGATGACACGGATTTCACGTTGGAAAAATGATCTTATTTTGCCTGCGCAAGCTCTTGCTACGGCACGAGATCCACAAGAACAGACCTTTGCGCAATGCTATCAACGTTATACCACGCAGTTGCGTGCTTATAATGCACTAGATTTTGATGATTTAATTATGCAGCCAACTTTGTTGTTACGCGCAAATGCAGAAGTGCGGTCAAAATGGCAGGCAAAAATTCGCTATTTGCTGGTGGACGAATATCAAGACACCAACACCAGCCAATATGAATTAATCAAATTGTTGGTGGGCGAAGCGGCGCGATTTACCGTGGTGGGAGATGACGATCAATCTATCTATTCTTGGCGTGGGGCAAAACCGCAAAATATGGCGCGCCTGAAAAATGATTTTCCGCAACTAGAAGTGATTAAACTTGAGCAGAATTACCGTTCCACAGGACGCATTTTGCATTGCGCCAATATTTTGATTGCCAATAACGATCACGTTTTTGACAAAAAATTATTTTCCACCTTAGGCGAAGGGGAAAAATTGCAGGTGATTGAAGCAAAAAATGAGGAACACGAAGCCGAGCGCGTGGTGGGTGAACTTATCGCCCATCGCTTTATGCGCAAAACCAAATACCGTGATTACGCCATTTTGTATCGTGGCAACCACCAATCACGCTTGTTTGAAAAAGTGCTAATGCAAAACCGTATTCCTTATAAAATTTCGGGTGGCTCGTCTTTTTTCTCAAGGGCAGAAATTAAAGATATGATGGCGTATTTGCGCGTGTTGGTGAATCAAGATGATGATGCCGCGCTGTTACGTATTATCAATACGCCAAAACGAGAAATCGGCACGGCAACCCTTGAAAAGCTCGGTTCGTTGGCATCGGAAAAACAGATTAGTTTATTTGAAGCGATTTTTGATTTTGAATTAATTCAACGCGTTACCCCCAAAGCCTATAACGCCTTACAACATTTTGCGCGCTGGATTGTGGAACTCAATGATGAAATTTTGCGTGCTGAGCCAGAAGATGCCATTCGCCGAATGTTGAGCCAATTGCATTACGAAGAATATCTTTACGAAACCGCGACTTCACCGAAAATGGCGGAAGTGCAAAGTAAAAATGTGGCGACCTTATTCCAATGGGTGGCAGAAATGCTCAAAGGCGATGAGTTTAATGAGCCGATGATGCTCAACCAAGTAGTCGCGCGCTTAACTTTGCGTGATATGCTAGAACGTGGTGAAGAAGATGATGAAAGCGATCAGGTGCAACTGATGACCCTGCACGCGTCAAAAGGGCTGGAATTTCCCCACGTTTTCTTAGTGGGAATGGAAGAAAATATCCTGCCGCACCAAACTAGCATTGATGAAGATAATGTGGAAGAAGAGCGCCGTTTAGCCTATGTAGGCATTACACGCGCGCAACAAACGCTGACCTTTTCCTTATGTAAAGAGCGGCGACAATTTGGCGAAATTTTTAAACCAACGCCAAGCCGCTTTTTAGAGGAATTACCGCCAGATGATGTGCAATGGGAAAAAGATAAGCCTGCATTGAGCCAAGCAGAAAAAAATGCGCGAACCGAACAGCACGTTAATAATGTACTGGCAATTTTAGATGGTTAAGAATAGATTTCACCTTAGCTGTTGATAAATCAGACAAACGAAACATTATTTATAAAAATCGTTTGACTTATGCAAGTTCAATCCGTATTATACGCCGCACAAACCGATTGCGGTGAGATGGCCGAGAGGCTGAAGGCGCACCCCTGCTAAGGGTGTATAGGGGAAACTCTATCGAGGGTTCGAATCCCTCTCTCACCGCCATTTACTCAGGGCATCCGTAGCTCAGCTGGATAGAGTACTCGGCTACGAACCGAGCGGTCAGAGGTTCGAATCCTCTCGGATGCGCCATTTTATTGCACTCTACAATAAAATTAAAATGATTAAATGACAGGTTAGCAAATTCAAATACGCACCCGTAGCTCAGCTGGATAGAGTACTCGGCTACGAACCGAGCGGTCAGAGGTTCGAATCCTCTCGGGTGCGCCATTTTAATCATTTCCTTTTTTCATATAAGAATTTCTTTTTTTATTAAATAAATTTGATATTTAGCTGAAAATTGTAATTTTCTAGGTAAAATCTTATTAGTATTTTCAAGCGTTATTATTTTTATTTTCTTGTTCCCCTTTCCTGTACCTATTCGGTGAAATTCCATAATGTTGTTTAAATGCGCGGCTGAAGTAGGCTTCGGATTGGTAGCCGACATCTAAGGCAATGGCAAGAATATTTTTCTGGGTGGATTTAAGTAGCATTGAGGCTTGTTGCATTCGTATTTGAGTCAGAAATTTACCTGGGGTGATCGCCATTATTTTTTGGAATACGCGGATAAAATTGGCGCGCGACATATTGGCCAGTTGCGCAAGATTTTCCATATTCCAGTCAAAGGCTGGCTTTTCTAAAATATGTTCGATAACAGGCGCGAGCTTTTTATCTTGCAAACCTGCTAGCAAACCCATTTGAGCGGTTTTATCTTGCATATATTGGCGTAAAATATCACAAAAAAGCACCGCACATAGTGCATTGATCACGGATTTCCCGCCTAATTGCTTTTTATCTTGTGCAATTTCCAAACGAAACAAGTCGATCAATTTTTCTAAGCTTGGTGTGCGGGTAGAAAGGTGCAAAAAGTGCGGTAATATTTTGAACAAAATTGATTGTTTATCGTAATAAAATGCGCCGCAAAACATTTCAAAATCTGCTTGAGATACAACATTAGTCGCAAGTTGCCAAGCTTGTTTTTCTTCATCTGTTTTCTCAATTTGCTTAGCGTGCGCCTGTTGAAAATCTTTACTTTGAATATAATGCTCATCACCAGTGGGGAGAAAAATGAGATCCCCTTCTTGCAAATGAAGGGTTTGATCTTGCATAAATAACTGGCATTCTCCACGCGAAATAATGTGAAAAACCCCCATATTTTGCACCGCACTTGGTTGATACGCTCGCCAATTTCCTTGAAATAAACAATGGGTGTGAATTTCTCCCTCAATTTGAGCTAATTCGATTAAGTGATCCAGTGCGTCCATATTACTCTCTCCTAAAAACGCTTATCATAAAGCATTATTTTAGACTTTTTAACTGATTTTTGCGTTTATTTATTAAGAATGTCCGAATGAATAGTCTCATAATAGGTAGCGTAATTCATTACATTTCATTACATAAATAAGGACAATAAGATGTTTAAAGATTGGAAAGCAGAAGAAGCTCACGTTAAAAAATCTTTTGGTGAACTTGGTAAAAAATACCCAAAAATGCTGCAAGCTTACGGTGCATTATCGCAAGCAATGGCTGATTCAGCTCTTGATGCGAAAACCCGTGAATTAATCGCTTTAGCAGTAGCGGTTACTACGCGTTGTGAGAGCTGTATTGCCGTACACGCAGATGAGGCGGTAAAAGCAGGAGCAACGGAGCAAGAAGTGGCATCGGCATTAGCCACGGCAATTGCATTAAATGCTGGCGCAGCTTATACCTATTCTTTGCGAGCATTAGAAGCCTTTAATGTGAATTCATCACAAGACTAAGCCTATTTTGTTTAGCGTGCTATAAATAAAAATCCCTAGTTTTTGCTAGGGATTTTTTTATGCATAAAATTTATTTACGGCAATACACTTTCTAACTGCCATAATTCAGGGTAGGTTTCACGGCGTTTAATGAGATGTGCTTGATCGCCGTCCACCATCACTTCAATCGCTCTTGGGCGTGAGTTGTAAGTGGACGCCATACTTGCGCCGTAAGCACCGGCAGAACGCTGGGCGATGAGATCCCCTTGGGCAATCGCCAGTTCACGCTGTTTTCCTAAGAAATCAGAGGTTTCGCAAATTGGGCCGACCACATCATAAACTTTTGTTTCGCGCGGCAGGCTGCGATCCACTTCAATAATATTCATATAAGCTTGATACAACGCAGGGCGAATCATATCGTTCATTCCCGTATCCACAATGGCGAAATTACGGCTTTCATTGCTTTTTAGGTATTCTACTTTGGTGAGCAAAATCCCTGCATTCGCAGTGATTGCACGCCCCGGCTCAAGGATAATTTCCAAGTTTGGGTAATCTTTTAATTTAGTTAATAGCGCTTTTGCATATTCACTTGGGTGCGGCGCATTTTCATCTTTATAGGTTACGCCCAAGCCGCCGCCTAAATCTAAATGTTTTAGTTCGATGCCATCTTGAGCAAGCTGCTGCATTAGCACGATCAAGCGATCTGTGGCATCAAGGAATGGCTGAATTTCTGTGAGTTGTGAACCAATATGGCAATCCATTCCCGTAATTTTAATGTGTGGTAGCTGGCTTGCGATGCGATACACTTCGCGGGCTTCATCGACACTCACGCCGAATTTATTTTCTTTCAAGCCTGTGGAAATGTAAGGGTGGGTGTGTGCGTCCACATCGGGGTTTACACGCAAAGAAATGGGAGCGATTTTGTTTAAACGCCCTGCCACCTCATTAATGCGATAAAGCTCCGCAAGGCTTTCTACATTGAAACAACGAATGCCCACGTTTAACGCACGCTCAATTTCTTGTTCCGATTTTGCTACGCCAGAAAACACCACTTTGCTCGCGTCGCCACCTGCTGCAAGGACGCGTTCTAATTCTCCTTGCGACACAATATCAAAGCCCGATCCAAGTTTTGCCATAATATTTAAAATCGCTAAATTGGGGTTAGACTTCACCGCGAAGCAAATAAGGTGGGGGTGATCGCCTAAGGCGTTATCAAAAGCGTGCCAGTGGCGTTCAAGGGTCGCACGGGAGTAAATATAAGCGGGTGTGCCGAATTGCTGGGCGATTTCAGCCACAGGCACTTGTTCTGCCATCAGTTGATCATCTTTATATTGAAAAAAATCCATCGGATTGTCCTTTACTTCTTATTGTTAATTCTTATTTTTGTTGCGCTTGTGAGTTGTCTTGTTCAGGGAAATAAAGCGGGCCTTTTACCCCACAACCAGCAGCCGCAAGGGTAATCGCGCCTAAGGTGAGGATTAAAATTAGTTTTTTCATCTTGTATTCTCTTGGGTTATCTTAGAAATCTTACGCATAATAACGATATTTATAGAAAGATCTATTCTTTTTTACATCATTTTGCACTTTGTATAAATAGCAAAAACTCTCTATAATTCTGCCTTACCTATTTCGCTTATGGAAAAATTATGAACGTTACAGAATTTCATCAAAATATTGAGCAAGTTTGGCTCAAAATTGAAGAACAATTAGAAGAACAAGATTGCGATGTGGATTGCGACACGCAAGGTTCGGTGTTTACAATCACCTTCCCTGATCGCAGCCAAGTGGTGGTAAACAAGCAAGAGCCATTGCTTGAACTCTGGCTTGCCAGCAAAGCAGGCGGTTTTCACTTTGCGTTCAAAGACGGGCAATGGATCGCCAATGACGGCAAATTATTCTGGCAATGCTTGGAAGAAGCCTGTCGCGTACACGGCGAGCAAGTGCATTTCGCCTAATGGCTCATTTCATAAATAAACAAAGTGCGGTGCGTTTTTAACCAATTTTTCGCAAAAAATAATGGAAAAAAACACCGCACTTAAGGTTTTGAACGAGGTTTTTGGTTACCAATCTTTCCGCAATGGACAAGGAGAAGTGATCAACGCTGCCCTTTCACACCAAGATAGCCTCGTGATTATGGCAACGGGAAACGGCAAATCCCTTTGCTATCAAATCCCTGCACTTTGTTTTTCGGGCTTAACCCTCGTTATTTCGCCACTGATTTCGTTAATGAAAGACCAAGTGGATCAGCTCTTGGCAAATGGCATCGCGGTGGATTATCTCAATTCCACACAAACCTTTGAGCAACAGCAAATCGTGCAAAATAAAGCCATTTCAGGGCAGCTTAAATTGCTTTATATCTCCCCTGAAAAGGCGATGACCACCAGTTTTTTCCAATTTATTTCCCATTGCCAAGTGAGCTTCATCGCCATTGACGAAGCCCATTGTATTTCCCAATGGGGACACGATTTCCGCCCTGAATACACCCAGCTAGGCGGGCTGAAACGCTGTTTTCCTAATGCTCCGATAATGGCACTCACCGCCACCGCAGACAGTGCCACGAGGCAAGATATTCTGCACCATTTGCAACTGGATAATCCACACATTTACATCGGCAGTTTTGATCGCCCAAATATTCGCTATACCTTGGTAGAAAAATTTAAACCAATGGAGCAGCTATGCCAATTTGTGCTAGGGCAGAAGGGCAAAAGTGGTATCGTTTATTGCAACAGTCGCAACAAGGTGGAACGCTTGGCAGAAAGTTTGCGCAAAAAAGGCGTGGCTGCGCAAGCCTATCACGCAGGAATGGAAGCCAGCCAACGCGAGCAAGTGCAGCGTGCCTTTCAGCGTGATAATGTGCAAGTGGTGGTGGCAACCGTTGCCTTTGGAATGGGAATTAACAAATCCAACGTGCGATTTGTGGCGCATTTTGATTTGCCACGCAGTATCGAGGCGTATTACCAAGAAACAGGACGCGCAGGGCGTGATGACTTGCCTGCCGAAGCGGTGCTATTTTACGAACCTGCCGATTATGCGTGGTTACAAAAAATGCTGCTGGAAAAACCAGAAAGCCCGCAGCGCCAAATTGAACAGCATAAATTAGAAGCCATCGGCGAATTTGCCGAAAGTCAAACTTGCCGCCGTTTAGTCTTGCTGAATTATTTTGGCGAACATCGCCAAGCGCCGTGCGGAAACTGCGATATTTGCCTTGATCCGCCGAAAAAATATGACGGCTTAATTGACGCGCAGAAAGTGATGTCCACCATTTATCGCGTGGGGCAAATGTTCGGCGTGCATTATGTGATCGGCGTGCTGCGCGGAATGCAAAATCAAAAAATTAAAGATAACCAGCACGATCAGCTCAGCGTGTACGGCATTGGCAAAGACAAAAGCAAAGAATATTGGCAGTCCGTGATCCGCCAGCTGATTCATCTTGGGCTTGTGCAACAAGTGATGAATCAATTTCATTCGGTGTTACAGCTGACGGAAAATGCGCGCCCAATTTTGCGTGGTGAACAGCCTTTAGAGCTGGCAATGCCAAGGGTTTCTTCCATTATGACAGCACAAAGCTCACAAAAAAGTGCGGTGCAAAATTACGACAAAGATCTCTTTGCCCGCCTGCGTTTCTTACGCAAACAAATCGCCGACAAAGAAAACATTCCGCCTTACATCGTATTCAACGATGCCACCCTGCAAGAAATGGCACAATATCAACCCACCAACAAACGGGAACTGCTACAAATCAACGGCGTGGGTGCAACCAAATTAGAGCGCTTCGGACAGGCATTCCTGCATATTATCCAAGAGCATAAATCGCTCAGCACAAAAAACAGCCAACCGCTTAAATTATCTAACGAAAAATAACCGTACTTTGTTTGAAAATAGATCGATTTATGCCGATTATTTTGGGTATAATGCAATCGTTTTCGTTATTTTTTAGATTGAGGGATAGTCTATGTCAAGACCACTAAACTTTGTGATGATTTCACCCCATTTCCCAACCAATTTTGAAACCTTTGCCGTGCGTTTGCGGGAAAATGGGTTCAACACCTTAGGCATTGCCGACACGCCTTATGAGCAACTAAGTGAAAATCTGCGCAATGCGCTGACGGAATATTATCGGGTGGATAATATGGAAGATTATGATCAGGTTTATCGCGCGCTGGGCTATTTTGCGCATAAATATGGGCGTATTGATCGCATTGAATCGCACAATGAATATTGGCTTGAGCTAGATGCGAAACTTCGCACGGATTTCAATGTATTTGGTTATAAAAATGACGATATGAAATCCATTAAAACCAAATCAAAAATGAAAGAAATTTTCCGCCAAACAGGCTTAAAAGTGGCGAAAGGACGTGTATTTGAAAGCGATGAAGATGCCAGAAAATTAGCGCACGAATTGCATTATCCCGTGATTATCAAACCCAATTCTGGCGTAGGCGCGAGCGATACTTATAAGATTAAAAATGCACAAGAATTGGAAAACTTCTTCAGCCATAAAAATCCCAACGTGGAATACATTATGGAAGAATTTATTGACGGCGATATTGTTACCTTTGACGGCTTAACGGATCGCGATGGCAATATTGTGTTTTATTCCAGCCTTGAATATTCCGAAGCGGTGCTGGATACCGTAGAAAAAGACGGCGATATGTTCTATTACGTTCCCCGTGAAATTTCGCCAAAATTGGTGGAACTTGGTCAAAAATGCGTCAAAGCCTTTAATGTGAAAGAGCGGTTCTTTCATTTCGAGTTTTTCCGTGTGAAGAAAACCAACGAATTATTACCATTAGAAGTGAATTGTCGCCCACCAGGTGGTTTAACCATTGATATGTGGAATTATGCCAATGATTTCGATGTATTCAATGAATATGCGCATATTGTGAAAGACAACCAATTCCACGCGCAAATTTCGCACCCTTGGAATGTGGTGTATATCTCTCGCAAGGCAAATCAGCATTATGCTCATTCCATTGCTGAAGTGTGCGAAAAATTCCCACACAATATCATTAGCGTACAGCAAGTGCCGGGCGTATTTGCCAAAATTATGGGGGAAGAAGGAATATTGGCGCGCACGCCAAGCCTTGAACAAATGCGTGAAATTATTCAATTTGCCCATCAAAAACAATAGGAGGAAAAATGTTTTTTGAACGCCGTCATCATTGGAGCGGAGAACTTGGCCGCGAAATGCCTTTTAATGTCTATGGCCACAGTGGCAAACCTGTGATTGTTTTTCCTTCATCGGGGGGAAATGAAAATGAATATGGCAATTTTGGAATGATTGATGCCTGCCGTTCTTTCATTGAACGCGGCTTAATCAAATTTTACACCCCTGATTCTTTTGATAAGGAATCTTGGCTCGCGGATTACAAATCAGGGCAAGATATGGCACAGGCTCACAATGCTTATGATCGCTATATTATCAATGAATTAGTGCCATTAATTCGCTTTGAGTCCCAATGGCAAGGTGCAATGATCGCCACTGGTTGTAGTATGGGCGCATTCCACACCATAAATTTCGCCTTACGTCACCCTGATCTTTTTGATACTGCCATCGCCTTAAGTGGCGTGTATGATGCGCGTTTCTTCACAGGAGAATTTCACGGCAACGCGGAAGTCTATTTTAATTCCCCCATTGATTATTTATGGAATCAAAACGATCCGTGGTTTTTAGAGCGCTACCGCCAAAACCATTACATAGTAGCCGTTGGGCAAGGCGCTTGGGAAGAACAACACATCGCCGACACCGCACGCTTACAACAAGCCTTCCAAGCCAAAGATATTCCCGCTTGGTTTGACTTCTGGGGAACAGATGTGGATCACGACTGGCCTTGGTGGCGCGTACAAATGCCTTATTTCTTAGGGAAGTTGGAAGAACAGGGGTTGTTGAAATAGGTGGATAAAAGAATGATTGGTAATTGAGCTAAGAAGGAAATATTAGGGGGATCTTAGTTTTAAGATCCCTAAATCCCTAAATTAAGGAATTAGCTACAAAATCATCTTCACCAATTTATCCGCTTTGATACGGGCGAATTTTTTTAGTAGTTTTTGCACGGGGGCTGGGTATTGTGAGAGTTCGTCCAGTTTCGTGTAGTGTTTTAGTTGGGTGGTGTGTTGGCGGATGCAGGCTAGCTCTTGTTGCACTTGGGCTTGCAGCTGTTGGGCTGGGTCTTGAATGAGCAAACCATTTTCTGCATCTAAACGCCAAGCACGCGGATTTAGGTTGTTGCCTGTTAATAAAATATGGCTATTGTCCACCCATACCCCTTTGAGGTGATAACTGTTCTCACCGTCTTTCCAAGTGCGGATCACCAATTGCCCTTGGGTAATTTGTGCTTCAAACTTTTGGCTAAAACGGCGAAGATTGCTTTCATATAAATAAGGCAGTGCGCCCGCCATTTTGAACGGCTGTGAAGGGGGAATGTAAAAATCGTTAGCGGTTTTGTCGCCCACGATAATTTCAATGTGTTTGCCTTTTTGTAGTAAACGGCGTATTTTTTGTTGTAATGGACGTGGAAAATTGAAATATGGCGTACAGATCACCAATTTTTCTTGCACGATTTGGAAAAGATCTTCAATCGTACGGTTAAGCAGGTTTGCACCACCGCCTAAGCCAAAAAGTGGGGTGATTTTTAAGCCAGAATTTTCTTCGTTGACAAACTTATACTGCCCATCTGCTGCCAAGCCTTTACGGAAAGCACGAATATGCTGGCGAATTTCTTTGGTTTTTGGACGTTCAGAATTATCCAACGGTAGCACTGCTTGATTACTCAGGAGATACTGTTGTAGGAAATTCACCATTGAATCCGCAAGGGCGGAATGGGTGATTTTATGATAACGGTCGTAGCGGTATTTTTCATTTTGCTGCAAATACACATTATTAATGCTCGCTCCGCTATATAACAAGGTATCATCAAAAATAAAGCCTTTAATATGCAACACACCAAACACTTCGCGCGTGTTCACTGGCACGCCGAAAAACAAATGGGCGTGTTCACCATATTGATGAATGGCACGTTGTTCGCAGTACCAATCTGCGTTGGTGGCAGATTTTTCTGCGCCAAGCAAATTACGCTGCGCGCGGTGCCAATCGACAAAAATTTTCACTTCAAGCTCGGGATTACGGCTTTTAGTGGCAAACACTTCATTTAAAATTTCTTGCCCCGCTTCGTCATTTTGCCAATAAAGTGCGGTGATATAAATGCGTGTTTTTGCTTCACGAATAAGCTGGATAATTTGTTGCTTAAATTCCGCAGGGTGGTGAAGAAAATCAATTTGCGAGGGTTGTAGTGCCAAACTCGGCAAAACTTGCAAATTTTCTTCTGCCCTTTTCGTTTTATTTATCAACATAATTTTTTACTCTAATTTTGATAATCCATTTTTTCAGCCTTGTAGTTTACAATATTTACTTCTTGGCTTGGTAGAAAAAAGATATTTTTTCGCTATAATGCATTCAATTTCTCACAAAGTGCGGTGAAAATTCGCCCACTTTTCCCATTTTTATCACAATTTGGCAACATAAAATGAACGCAAAAAAACCGACTTTCCAGCAAGCAGATTCCACCAAACGCTTCAATGAACGCTATTCTGGCGAAAAACAAGATAAAAAAGCGCCGCACTTTTCCCCTCATTCTTCCCGTGGCAAAAAGGACGACAAACGCACTTTCTCGCGTGAAAGAACACCCACAAAATCCGCGGAAAAAGTGCAACAACGCACAGAATTAACAATGGGAAATGCGCGCGGTACAGCCAATGTGAAAGTGGTGATAAAATGCACAGGCGTGAAAGAAAAACAGAAAAAAACTGGCCCACTTTCCCCACGCGCACCAGAAAAGATTAAGAAAAATCGTGCAGAAGAAATGAAAGTGTATGGCGAAAATACGTGCCTTGCCTTATTTGCTGAGCGCCCTGAAAGCATTGTTCGTGTGTGGACAACCGTGGAAATGGCACACCGTGTGGGCGAGTTATTTAGCTATTTGGCGGCGAATAAAAAAGTCTATCACGTTGTGGATAGCAAAGAGCTTGCGCTAGTGAGTGGCACGGAGCATCACAACGGCATTTGTATGTTGGTGAAAAAGCCACGTTATTTTACGTTGAGCGGTTATTTGGATATTCCGCGTGAAAAAGATGCGTTGATCTTACTCGATAATGTGCATAACGCACATAATATTGGTGGGATCGTGCGAACTTGTGCAGTCTATGGCGTGAAAGGTTTAGTGTTAAGCGAAGCCGATTTGTTAAATTCTGCTGCAGCAATGCGTGTGGCAGAAGGCGGTGCGGAATATGTGCATACTTTACTTGCCGACAGCAGTGAACAGGCGTTAGAAAAATTGCGTGAAAAAGGCTATCAAATTGTGCATTTAAGCCAAAGCAAGCAAGCGAAGCCGTTCGCTCAGCTGATATTGAGCGATAAAGTGGTCTTTGTTTTAAGCGAAAGTGCGGGTGAAAATTTGGCAAAAAATCACGATGAAGTAGTCAATTTATCCCTTGCCAATCCGCTGAAAGCGGGCTTGAATGTTGCAGTGGTAGCGGGCGTGTTATTGGCAAAATGGGCGGAGAAAACCCTTTAAATCGCTATAACTGATCAGAATGATGAATTAACACAAAGCGTTCCCACAATTGGGCTTCGCTTTCTTGATGATCGGGATCGGGCTTGATGCAGTTGGTGATCGGGCAAACTTTTTGGCAAGTTGGGGTATCATAATGCCCCACACATTCCGTACAAAGATTGGGATCGATCACATAAATGTCATCGCCCACGGAAATGGCATCATTCGGGCATTCTGGCAAGCACATATCGCAATTTGTGCATTTATCTGTAATTAAAAGTGCCATAAATTCCCCATAAAATCATTGAAAGGGCGAGATTATAAAGAATCGGCAAGGAAAATTAAATAGGCAAAACAAAATGAGCAAGAAAAACAACAAAGGACTTTCTTTTTTAGGCACATTAATCATTGCAGGCATTGCATTGATTTGGAATTATTTTCAGCCTAGCGGAAAAACACACCAACCTGAACCCACGGCGCAATCTCAGCAAAATCAAGCAAAGACACCAACACAACAAAATACACCAGCACCGCTTGACGAGAATTATGATTACATTATGCGCGATGACGCCATTGGACAAAATAAAAGCGCACCTGTGGATTATTATATGCTGGCGTTGTCTTGGTCGCCGGGATTTTGCCAAGCGCAAAAAGAACGTTACAACGGCAACTTACCGCAATCTTTAATGAGCCAATGTGGCACGCAGCAGTATGGTTGGGTGATCCACGGCTTATGGCCGCAAAATGCCAATGCGCGTTCGGTCAGCGATCATCCGCGTTTTTGTCAGGGCGATTTGCCGATGGTCGATCCTGCGGTGATTAAGCCTTATCTTGCAGATAGCCCGAGTGCGAATTTATTGCAAGGGGAATGGGAAAAGCACGGCGCTTGCGCTTTCAAAAATGCCAACGCTTATTTTGAAAAACAGCAAAATTTATACCGCACTTTGAATTTACCTGATCGCAATTTACCACGTAAAGAATTGTTTGCTTGGTTAAAAAAACATAACCCACAGCTGAAAGGGGCGTATTTGGGCGCAAGCCATAATGAATTATTTATTTGCTATGATTTGCAGTGGCAAGTGATGGATTGTCCGCGCTAGAAGAATTTGGCTCGATTTGAAGTATTAAAAGATCTATTATTTCTGAGAATTAAAAAAATCCAGCGGATAATTTGATCTAAAGCAGTTACAATCTAGCTTGAACTAGGTATAATGCGAGCAGTTCTATTTATTTTTAAACTATATAAAGAGGGTAAATTATGTCAGTAATTAAAATGACCGACCTAGATTTAGCAGGTAAACGCGTATTTATTCGTGCAGACCTGAATGTGCCAGTAAAAGACGGCAAAGTAACGTCTGATGCTCGTATTCAAGCAACCATTCCAACCTTAAAACTCGCCCTTGAAAAAGGTGCGAAAGTGATGGTTACCTCTCACTTAGGTCGCCCAACCGAAGGCGAATTTAAACCTGAAGATTCCCTCCAACCTGTGGTTGATTATTTAAAAGACGCAGGCTTTAACGTGCGTTTAGCCCGTGATTATTTAGACGGCGTAGAAGTAAACGATGGCGAAATCGTGGTACTTGAAAACGTGCGTATCAACAAAGGCGAAAAGAAAAATGATCCAGAATTAGGTAAAAAATACGCCGCACTTTGCGATGTATTCGTAATGGACGCATTCGGTACGGCACACCGCGCGCAAGCCTCAACCTATGGTGTGGCTGAATTTGCCCCAATCGCCTGTGCAGGCCCATTATTAGCGGCGGAATTAGATGCCTTAGGCAAAGCCTTAAAAGAACCACAACGCCCAATGTTAGCCATTGTGGGTGGTTCAAAAGTTTCTACCAAATTAACCGTGTTAGATTCCCTCTCTAAAGTGGCGGATCAACTGATTGTTGGCGGCGGTATCGCAAATACTTTCATCGCAGCAGAAGGCAAAGATGTGGGTAAATCTTTATACGAAGCAGATTTAATCCCTGAAGCACAACGCTTAGCAAAAGCCACACAAATCCCAGTGCCAACAGATGTTCGCGTAGGTTTAGAGTTCTCTGAAACTGCGCCAGCGATTGAAAAATCTGTTGATGACATTAAAGCCGATGAATCTATCTTCGATATTGGCGAAAAATCTGCAGAAGAATTAGCGAAAATCATTAGAAGCGCAAAAACTATTCTTTGGAATGGGCCTGTGGGCGTGTTTGAATTCCCTAACTTCCGTAATGGTACAAAAGTCGTGGCTGATGCTATTGTAGAAGCAACCCAAAACGGGGCGTTCTCTATTGCAGGCGGCGGTGATACCCTTGCAGCGATCGATCTTTTCGGCATCAAAGATAAAATTTCTTACATTTCAACTGGTGGCGGTGCGTTCTTAGAATTCGTAGAAGGCAAAGTATTACCAGCCGTTGAAATCTTAGAAAAACGTGCAAAAAACTAATTCATTGATTTTAGGGCGTGGCGAATGCAGTACGCCCTTTTCATATTAAAAACCACTATTCACTAAATAGGAAACAGAAAAATGGCAAAATTATTAGACATTGTAAAACCGGGCGTATTAACTGGCGATGATGTACAAAAAGTTTTCAACTATGCAAAAGAACACAATTTCGCAATCCCAGCAGTAAACTGCGTGGGGACAGACTCTGTTAATGCCGTATTAGAAACCGCAGCACGCGTTAAAGCGCCTGTGATTATCCAGTTCTCTAACGGTGGTGCACAATTCTATGCGGGTAAAGGCATTAAACCAGCAAGCGGCGCGCGTCCTGATGTATTAGGTGCCATTGCAGGGGCAAAACACGTTCACGAATTAGCTGCTGAATACGGTGTGCCAGTAATTCTTCACACTGACCACGCAGCGAAAAAATTATTACCTTGGATTGATGGCTTATTAGAAGCGGGTGAAAAACATTTCGCAGAAACAGGCAAACCACTTTTCTCATCACATATGATCGACCTTTCTGAAGAGCCAATGGAAGAAAATATGGCGATCTGCCGTGAATACCTTGCGCGTATGAGCAAAATGGGTATGACCCTTGAAATTGAAATCGGTATCACTGGTGGGGAAGAAGACGGCGTAGATAACTCTGATGTTGATGAATCTCGTTTGTACACTCAACCTGAAGACGTGCTTTACGTTTACGACCAACTTAACCCAGTTAGCCCACGTTTCACCATTGCTGCGGCATTTGGTAACGTACACGGTGTTTACAAACCAGGTAACGTGAAATTAAAACCATCAATCTTAGGCGCATCACAAGAGTTCGTTTCTAAAGAACGTGGTCTTCCACCAAAATCATTAGATTTCGTTTTCCACGGCGGTTCTGGTTCATCAACTGAAGAAATCCGTGAAGCAATCAGCTACGGCGCAGTGAAAATGAACATCGATACAGATACACAATGGGCAGCTTGGGAAGGTATCTTAAACTTCTACAAAGCCAACGAAGCTTATCTTCAAGGTCAGCTTGGTAACCCAGAGGGTGAAGACGCACCAAACAAAAAATACTACGATCCACGCGTTTGGTTACGCAAATCTGAAGAATCAATGTCTAAACGCTTAGAAAAATCTTTC
This sequence comes from Avibacterium avium, assembly GCF_900454535.1. Taxonomy (GTDB): domain Bacteria; phylum Pseudomonadota; class Gammaproteobacteria; order Enterobacterales; family Pasteurellaceae; genus Avibacterium; species Avibacterium avium. The sequence continues at coordinate 52,155 of NZ_UGSP01000001.1, read as the reverse complement.
CAAGATTTAAATTGCGTTGATGTGTTATAAGAAAACATATTGAAATATTTAACCGCACTTTTAAAGTGCGGTTATTTTTTTTATATGAAAGCCGAATTCTGGCAAAAAAATCCCCGCACTTTGTTATGTGAAATTTGTTGAGTAAAAGTGCGGGGATTTTTTTCGTTATTTTTGGCTACATAAGGCAATGAAGCCGAGTTTTTTATCTGGATCATTGAAAACCTTGAACATTTTTTTGAATGTCGGACGGTTTTCTGCTTTTAACGCATTGCGGATAATTTTAGCTGTGCCTAATACGCCTTCGTCATAAATCATTCCTGATGGGGAAAGTAACGTCATCTCGCCTGAATAGGTTTCCACGTTGCGGAATCCTGCTTCTAAAAAGAGCGATTTCCAGTTTTGTTTTGCCAATGGTGTTACGGTAACGTTAATGGCTTCACGTAGCTGTTGGATTACTTCTTCCGCATTGTCCGTGGTGAGCATTACATCGTGAGTGAGCAAGAAACCGTTCGGTTTGAGAACACGATAATATTCGCGCACCGCTTTGATTTTCGCTTCCACTGGCAACATTGTCAGCATTGCTTCATTAATCACAATATCAAAGCTGTTATCGGCAAAAGGTAATTTCATTGCATTGGCACGTTGAACGTGAATTTTATCTTGTAGCCCTTTTTCGGCGATATTTTTTCTGGCTTTCTCTAAGGCATTTTCATCAAGATCCACGCCCTCGATATGACAGCCGAATTTGCTGGCTAGCTCAATGGCGGTGGTTCCCATATTGCACGCCACTTCTAACACTTTTTTATTGGCGTTGAAATCACCATTTGCAATCAGCCATTCTGTGGCTTTGCGACCACCGGGGCGTAAGCGCGTTTTACCTAATCGAGCAAGGAAATTATGTCCCATTTCTTCTTTTTTCATGTTGACTCCTTATTTCAATACTTGATTCAATATATCAGCTTTTATGATGAAATAAAATTGCCTTTTATGGCTAGACGAAGCGATCTGTCCGCTCGTGTCGATAGCCCAATCGGACGCACACGTTGGTGCGTCCTTACATTTGGAAACGTTGAGTGAAAAGTGCGGTGCAAAAATGGCGAATTTTATGCCTGTTCAATTTTTTCTTTGTAATGGCGGCGACATACGGAAACGTAGTGATTATTGCCACCGATTTGAATTTGTGCGCCGTCTTTGACCACTTCGCCTTGATCGTTTAAACGCAGCACGAAATTAGCTTTGCGCCCACAGTGGCAGATGGTTTTTAATTCTTCCAGCTGATCGGCCCAAGCCAGTAAGTATCGGCTGCCTTCAAATAATTCTGCTTGGAAATCCGTGCGCAGGCCATAGCACAGCACAGGAATGTGTAATTTATCCACCACATCACTGAGCTGATAAACTTGCTCTTTGGTGAGAAATTGTGCTTCGTCCACCAAAATACAATGCAGGCTTTCTTGTTCAAGATGCAGGGCGATTTCGGCAAACAGATCTGTTTCCTTATGGAATAATTTCGCCTGCTGGCTAATGCCAATGCGTGAAGTCACTTTGCCCACGCCAAAGCGATCATCAATCGCCGCGGTGTAAACCAGCGTGTTCATTTGCCGTTCGCGGTAGTTGTAATCCGATTGCAGCAGGGTGGTGGATTTGCCCGCGTTCATCGTAGAATAGTAAAAATAAAGTTTAGCCATAATAAAGTGCGGTTATTTTGTTAGCCATTTCCAAATCAAGTAAAACACCAGTCCCGTTAGTGGTGGCAGTGTTGCGAGCATTAAAATGCCAACGGTTGTGCCTTGCCCAACCCATTGGCCAGCAAGGGTAAGGTAATCCATCACCTGTGCGGTAGGGAGTTTGATCAAAGCAAAGGCGATAAGGAGAAGCATAAGAACGCAGCCGATCCCAGCTGCGCGCATTGCGTTAGATTGTTGATTTTGCATAAATGATCCTTGTTTTATTTCACTCAGTTTGCTTAATTTCGCTCAGCTCAGTCATTGCCCAGCGCGGTTTTACTTCAATTTCTAAAGGGGAATGTTCGCCGTGTTTCAGACGTAAAAAGCCAGTGTAGGCAATCATTGCACCGTTATCGGTACAAAATTGCGGTTGAGGATAGAACACTTCGCCACCTAGTTGAGCCATCAATTCGTTCAAGGCTTGGCGCAACTGTTGATTCGCACTGACGCCACCTGCGATCACTAAGCGTTTAAAGCCCGTTTCTTGCAAGGCGCGGCGACATTTGATCACTAAGGTTTCTACCACCGCTTGTTGGAAAGCATAAGCAATATCCGCCTTGGTTTGCTCAGTGAGCGTGCCTTCTTCTTTAATCGCTTGATTGATGGTGTTTGCCGCAAAGGTTTTTAAGCCTGAAAAACTGAAATCTAGCCCTGGGCGATCAGTCATTGGACGCGGAAAGGTAAAGCGATTAGGATTGCCTTTTTCTGCTAAGCGTGCTAAGGCTGCGCCGCCAGGGTAGTCTAAACCGAGCAATTTTGCGGTTTTATCAAAGGCTTCCCCTGCTGCATCATCAATGCTTTCGCCTAGCACCTCATATTGCCCTACGCTATCTACGCGCACAAGCTGAGTATGCCCACCTGAAACAAGCAAGGCGACAAAAGGAAAGTGCGGTGCATTTTCTTCTAACATTGGCGCGAGCAAATGCCCTTCCATATGATGAACGCCAATGGCTGGCACATTCCACGCATAGGCGAGGGAACGCGCAATGGTTGAACCCACTAATAGCGCTCCCACTAACCCAGGCCCGCAAGTGTAGGCAATGCCGTCAATATCTTGCGCTGATAAATTGGCTTCTTGCAATGCCGCTTGGATAAGGGGCGCAGTTTTCCGAATGTGATCGCGCGAAGCTAATTCTGGCACAACGCCACCATAATCGGCGTGCAACGCAATTTGGGTGTAAAGTTGGTTGGCGATAAGCCCATTATTTTCATCATAAATCGCCACACCAGTTTCATCACAAGATGTTTCAATGCCTAAAATTCGCATTTTTTCTCTCTTAATTCTTATTTTTAACTGGCTAATTCTACCTTGTTTAAGGCTTTTTCTCTAGTTTATCCCAATTCATCGGTGAATTTGTGATGAAAAGTGCGGGGAAATTTTCACAAAAATTGGATCTTTTCTTTGCTTTTGCCGTTGATTTGAATTAGAATTGCCCACCTATTAGTTTAAATAAGCCGTTTATCGAAACGAAACGGTCTAAATTTTGCAAAATATTAATCCATATTGAGGTGATGGCTTATGCCGGTAATTAAAGTTCGTGAAAATGAATCATTTGACGTAGCATTACGTCGTTTCAAACGCGCTTGTGAAAAAGCGGGAATCTTAGCGGAAGTTCGTAGCCGTGAATTTTACGAAAAACCAACAACAATTCGTAAACGTGAAAACGCAACTCGTGCTAAACGCCACGCAAAACGCGTTGCTCGTGAAAATGCACGTAATGTACGTTTATACTAATTAAAAAATTTTTTTAATTAAACTCGAGTTAAGCAGGCCGTGAAACCTTTTGGAATCACGGTTTTGTTGTTTTTAGCTGCACCATTTCTTATTATCTTAGATCTATCTTGCTAAATTCTGTGTTGATTGAAAACGAGAGGAAATTATTGTGGCAGGCCATATTCCACGTTCATTTATTGATGATGTTCTTGCCAGAACTGACATTGTCGAATTGATTAATTCACGGGTTAAGCTGAAAAAAGCAGGGCGTGAATATCAGGCTTGTTGTCCTTTTCATCACGAGAAAACGCCTTCCTTTACCGTGAGTCCGAAAAAACAGTTTTACCATTGCTTTGGTTGCCACGCGCACGGTAATGCCATTAGTTTTTTAATGGAATATGAAAAACTGGAATTTATTGAGGCGGTGGAAGAGCTGGCGAATCATTTAGGCTTAGAAATTCCTTACGAAAAATCACCGCACTTTGATGGCAAGAGTAAACCACAAGCCAATTATCGCACCAAAAAGGATCTTTACCAGCTAATGCAAGAGATCGCGGTGTTTTATCATCATCAACTTCCACACAATATTCCTGCGCAATCCTATGTGCAAAAACGCGGTTTATCCACCGAAGTGATTGAACGCTTTCAAATTGGTTTTTCGCCAAACCAATTTAACGCCGTGTTAAATCAGTTTGGACGTAATCAAGAAGATCGGCAAAAATTGTTTGATGTAGGAATGTTATCGCGCAATGAAAAACAAGATGTTTACGATCGTTTTCGTAATCGTCTTATGTTTCCTATTCGTGATCGCCGTGGGCGAACTATTGCCTTTGGCGGACGAGTGTTGGGTGATGAAAAGCCGAAATATTTGAACTCGCCAGAAAGTATGACTTACCACAAAGGTAGTGAGCTTTATGGCTTGTTTGAAGCATTGCAAGTAAATGACAGCCCTGAAATGTTGCTGGTGGTGGAGGGCTATATGGACGTGGTGGCGCTGGCGCAATTTGGCGTGGATTATGCCGTAGCGTCATTAGGAACAGCCACCACACCAGAGCAAATTCAGCTTGCATTTCGTTCCACCGAACAGCTTATTTGTTGTTACGATGCAGACCGTGCAGGGCGTGATGCAGCGTGGCGTGCGTTAGAAAATGCGCTGCCTTTTTTAGAAGACGGGCGGCAAATTAAGTTTATTTTTCTGCCCGATGGGGAAGATCCTGATACCTTTATTCGCCAATATGGCAAAGACGGCTTTGAGGACTATATTCGTCAGGCGCAACCATTGAGCGATTTTCTGTTTTCTACCCTAAGTTCGCAGGTGGATTTTTCCAGTAAAGAGGGCAAGGGAAAACTTGCTGCCCTTGCTGTGCCATTGATTAACCGAATTCCGGGAGAATTGTTACGTTTATCATTGCGTCAGCTTTTGGCGCAAAAATTGGGGATTTTTAATGAAGCGCAGATCGAGCATTTAATCCCAGCACAAAAAGAAAATGATTCATCATCGCCGAAACAAAATGCGGTGAAACGCACGCCAATGCGGGTGCTGATTGCATTACTATTGCAAAATCCTGAATTGATCCAAATTGTGCCAGAAAATTTAAGCGTTCTGTCGGTACTCAATGAAGCTGGGCTAGATTTGTTTGAAAAAATCACCGCACTTTGCCGTGAGCGTGTGGGAATTACCACCGCACAAATTTTGGAACATTACCGTGATACGGAACATTTTCGCCCCCTTGAAATTCTTGCCGTGTGGGATCATTTAGTAGATGAGGATAAAATCGAAGAAACATTTCGTGAAACCCTACGTTATTTTTATTTGCAGTTGATGGATAAAAATATCGAGATGCTTATCGCAAAAGAGCGCACAGAGGGCTTAAATGAGCAAGAACGGCAGGCGCTCGCACAATTATTATTGAAAAAACAGCAAAATAAATAGTTAATCCAACATAACGGTGATAAAATTAAAGCCATTTTATCTCCCACAATTACACATCGAGGCGGATATATAATATGGATATGGAGCAAAATCCACAATCTCAATTAGAATTGCTAATCGCACAAGGGAAAGAGCAAGGTTATCTTACTTATGCTGAAGTAAATGACCACTTGCCAGAATCTGTGGACGAAGAGCAAATCGACAACATTATTCAGATGATCAATGATATGGGTATTCAAGTGCTAGACGCAGCACCTGATGCTGATGATTTGATGCTGAATGAAAATATCACCGATGAAGATGCGGTAGAGGAAGCCACTCAAGTATTATCTAGTGTGGAAGCAGAATTAGGGCGAACCACCGATCCTGTGCGTATGTATATGCGCGAAATGGGGAGCGTGGAGCTTTTAACCCGCGAAGGCGAAATTGATATTGCTAAACGTATCGAAGAAGGGATCAATGAAGTACAGACTGCCGTGGCAGCCTATCCAGAAGCGTTAAATGATCTATTAGAAAAATATGCGTTAGTAGAAGAAGGCGGAATGCGTTTGGCGGATCTGATCACAGGTTTTGTCGATCCAAATGAAATCGTTGAAGCAGCCGCGGAAGAAGAACACGAAGCGCATCTTACAGATGATGAAGATGAAGAAAGCACGACAACCGCAAGCGTAGAAGATGATGACGAAGACGAAGAAAGTGATGATAGCAGTTCTTCCGATGACAGCGATTCTGATAACAGCATTGATCCAGAAGTAGCACGCGAGCGATTTGCAGAATTAAAAGCGCAGCATAAGAAAACCTTAGATGCGATTGCAAAACACGGGCGCCATAAAAAAGCGGCGCGTGATCAAATTCAAGTTTTGGCCGAAGTTTTCACGCAATTCCGTTTAGTACCAAAACAATTTGATGAAATTGTGTTGTCTATGCGTAATATGATGAAGCGTGTGCGTCAGCAAGAACGTAGCATTCAAAAAATGGCGGTGGATAACGCTAAAATGCCAAAAGGCACGTTCCAAAAAGAATTTATTGGACACGAAACTAAAGTTGTGTGGTTAGAAAAAGCCTTAAGTGCGGGGAAATCTTGGTCAGAAAGATTAGCGCAATATGAAGAGCCAATTCGCCAAGCTATTGATAATCTTATTATTATTGAACAAGATACCGGTTTAACCATTAGCCAAATTCGTGATATTTGCGATGCGGTTTCACAAGGTGAATTAAAAGCACGCCGTGCGAAAAAAGAAATGGTTGAAGCGAACTTGCGTTTGGTGATTTCTATTGCGAAAAAATATACCAACCGTGGTTTACAATTCTTGGATCTTATTCAAGAAGGTAACATTGGCTTGATGAAAGCGGTGGATAAATTTGAATATCGCCGTGGTTATAAATTCTCAACTTATGCGACTTGGTGGATTCGTCAGGCGATTACGCGTTCGATCGCGGATCAAGCGAGAACTATTCGTATCCCAGTTCATATGATTGAAACCATCAACAAATTGAACCGCATTTCGCGTCAAATGTTGCAAGAAATGGGGCGTGAGGCTTCACCGGAAGAATTAGCAGAAAGAATGGGAATGCCGGAAGATAAAATCCGCAAAGTGCTAAAAATTGCCAAAGAGCCAATTTCAATGGAAACCCCTATCGGTGATGACGATGATTCTCACTTAGGTGATTTCATTGAAGATAGCACGTTAGAATTACCATTGGATTCTGCAACAGCACAAAGCCTAAAAGCGGCCACGCACGAAGTGCTAGAAGGCTTAACACCGAGAGAAGCAAAAGTGCTGAGAATGCGTTTTGGTATTGATATGAACACGGATCACACGCTTGAAGAAGTGGGTAAACAATTTGATGTAACCCGCGAACGTATCCGTCAAATTGAAGCCAAAGCGTTACGCAAATTACGTCACCCAAGCCGTTCAGAAACCTTACGCAGTTTCTTAGATGAGTAAGATTTGATGAAATAACAAAGGGTTGCATAAGCAACCCTTTTTATTTTGTAAAAATTGATAGTTAGAACAAATATAAATTCTTAATCCCTTCCACGATAATTTCAACACCTAGCGACATCAAAATTAAACCCATAATACGGGTGATAACGTTTGAGCCAGTTTTGCCTAATTTCTTAACTAACGGCTCAGAGTAGCGTAATAAGATGTAACAACATAAGCCAAATAGGGCGATGGTGAGTGATGTGTAAACATAATCCATCACGGTAGTTTGATTTGAGCCAAATACGATGGTTGCGCTGATTGAGCCAGGGCCAGCCATAATCGGCATTGCCAGTGGCACAACGGCGATGTTGTTGTAATCGTCAAAGTTTTCTGCTTTTTCTTCTTTATTGATTTTATGATCACCGATTTTACCGTTAATCATTGTGAGTGCGATCATTGCCACCAAGATCCCACCGGCAATGCGGAAAGAGTTAATGGAAATATGAAAGGCTTCTAAAATCATATTGCCAAAGAAGAAGCTAACTAACAAAATCACAGAAACAGAAAAGCAAGTAATTAGTCCTGTTCGATTTTGTTGAGCGGGTGTTTGGTCGGTCGTCATTGAATAAAAAATTGGAATAACCCCAATTGGGTTTACCAAGGCAATAAGACTGACAAAAAATTGAATATAAATTGCGAGATCCATAATATAGAATGAAATAGTGAAAATAGGGACGCTATTATAGGATTGATTGAGCAAATCAACAAGAAAAGTGCGGTGGTTTTTTGCTGAGAAAATAGCAAAGCCGCAGAAAAATAACGCCCCTGAACCCTCAGGGGCGATGGCATAAAATTGGTTAAAGAAGAAAGGGATTACCAGCCTTTAACTACACCGTCTTTGAAGTATTTTACCGCTTCTTGGTACACTTCATCAGTTTGGTAAGCTTTCACGAAGTTTTTCACTGCATCGCTGTCTTTGTTGTCTTCACGCGCAACGATAATGTTCACATAAGGGGAATCTTTATCTTCCACAAACACACCGTGTTCTTCAGTATTTAAGCCTACTTGACCAGCATAAGTATTGTTCACTACGGCTAAATCTACATCATCTAACGCACGCGCTGCAACTGATGTATCCACTTCTTTAATTTGTAGATTTTTCGGATTTTCTACGATGTCTAAAGAGGTTGCGAATAGGTTAGTGTTATCTTTTAATTTAATTAAACCTTGTTTTTCTAATAAAATTAACGCGCGCGCAAGGTTACTTGGATCATTTGGCACTGCGATGATCGCGCCGTCTTTTAACTCGTTTACATTTTTAATTTTTTTCGAATAACCCGCTAATGGATACACGAAAGTGTTACCCACAATTACAAGATTTTTGTAACCGTGTTCTTGTGAATCTTTATCAAGATAAGGTTTGTGCTGCATTGCGTTAAGATCTAAATCACCGTTGCTTACCGCTGGGTTTGGTAATGAATATTCGTTAAACTCAACGAATTCCACATCTAAGCCATATTTTTCTTTTGCCACTTTCGCTGCAATTTCAGCTACTTGATGCTCAGGGCCAGACATTACGCCCACTTTAATTTTTTGTGCAGCAGGTTGTGCTGCGGCGGTTTCGGTTTTTTTGTCATCTTTACAAGCAGTTAGCGCTAAAACTGATGAAAGTGCTGCAACAGTGAATAATTTTTTAAAGTTCATTTTACTTTCCTTTTTACTGAGTTAAGTTGATGTTGAGATTAACGATGATCGAAATGATCCGCTAATTTGTTACCGTATTTTTCGCATAACATCACGATAAGTACGATGATAATGGTGGAAACCCAAAGTACATAAGGCATATTACGGTGTAAGCCGAATGAAATTGCGGTGTTACCTAAACCGCCGCCGCCCACCGCGCCTGCCATTGCGGAATAACCAATCAGCGTGACTAAGGTGAGCGTCATTGCTTTAATCAGAATTGGCAAGGCTTCAGGCAAATAAAAGCGTGTTACCAACTGCCAAACGTTTGTTCCCATTGCTTTGGCGGTTTCCGTTAAACCCGTTGGAATATCGCCCAAGGCGTTTACCGTTAAACGTGCGTAAAATGGCAATGCGGCAACACTTAACGGAATGATGGCCGCCGTTGTACCTAAGGTTGTGCCGACTAAAAAACGCGTGACGGGCATTAAATCGAAGAGCAAAATAATGAAGGGAATAGAACGCCCAACGTTAATAATCACTTCTAAAGTGCGGTTCAATTTTTTGTTATTTAGGGTTTGTCCTTCTTTGGTTAAGAAGGTGATAATGCCCAGTGGCAAGCCAAATAGCACGGCAAAAAAGGTGGCCACAAGGCTCATATAAACGGTTT